>URVK01000164.1 GCA_900551305.1 uncultured Collinsella sp. | reverse complement strand
AGGCGCTTGGCCACGCGAGCCGCATCCATGGCGGTGTTGCCGGCGCCAATGACCACGACGTCCTCGCCCAGCTCGAGCTTCTCGCCCCTCTTGGCGGCCTCGAGGAACTCCAGCACGTCGAGCTCGGCATCCTCGCCCAGGCCCGCAGAGCCGGGCATCCAGGCGCCGGTGGCCACGACCACGTCGGTAAAGCCCTGGGCCTTGAGCTCGTCAATGGACTCCACGCGGGCATTGAGCTGCACCTTGGCACCAAAGGCCAGGCAGAGCTCGGCATCGTGGGAGATGTCATCGCTCGCAATGCGGAACTCGGGGATGACGTGACGGACCACGCCGCCGAGCGAATCGCGGGCCTCGAAGATGGTGACGGGCACGCCGGCACGCGTCAGGAAGAACGCCGTCGCCAGGCCGGCCGGGCCGCCGCCGATAACGGCAACGTTGCGCTCGCCGTCGTTTGCGATGGCCTGGGCGCGCAGCTTGGGCAGCACGGCGGTCATGGCCTCGCGGGCGGCCTTGAGCTTGCTGGCGCGAATCTGGGCGCCCTCGGGCTCGTAGAACGCACGCTCGCAGGTACGGCCGCAGGGATGCGGGCAGATGGTGCCGGTAATGAACGGCAGGGCGTTGCGCTCGATGATAATGTTGAGCGCGTCCTCGTAGCGACCCTCGTCAACAGCCGCCAGGTAGGCGGGAATATCCTGCTGGATGGGGCAGCTCGTGCGGCACGGCGTGGTAAAGCAGTCGGAAAGCGGGCTCTTACCGGCGACCTTGCGATCGGGCAGCGGGCGCAGCGGCTTCTTATAGAGCGGGTTGGTAAGCGAATCGACCTGGATCGCGGTCACGGCGTCGAGAGAGACACCCTCAAACGGCTTGCCGTCCAGATCGGTAAACTCGCCGGCCATCTGGCTAAAGCGCTCGTAGCCACCAGGCTTGAGCACGTCGGTCGCCAGGGTGACGGGCCAAATGCCGGCATCGTACAGGGCGCGGATGTTGTAGACCGTAGCACCGCCGGAGTAGCTGATGCGCAGCTTGCCATCGAACTGCTCGGTAATGCGGCGGGCGGCCTCGATGGTCAGCGAGAACAGCGAACGGCCCGACATGTACATCTCGGTGGAGGGCAGCTCGTTCCTCGTCACATCGACGGGGAAGGTGTTGGTGAGCTTGACGCCAAACTCCAAACCGCGCTCGGCGCACAGGGCAATCAGGCGCTCGAACATAGGCACGGCATCGGCCCACTGCAGGTCCTCACGGAAGTGCGTGTCATCGAAAACGATGTAGTCAAAGCCCAGCTCGTTCAGACGCTGGCGGGCAAACTCATAGCCCAGCAGCGTGGGGTTGCACTTGATGTAGGTGTTGAGGCCCTTCTCGGTGATCAAATAGGTCGCGATGCGCTCGATCTCCGCCGGCGGGCAGCCATGCAGCGTGGACTCGGTGATGGAGTTGGACACGCGCGCCGGGATGGACTCGACAAACGCGGCGTCGACATGCTCAAACTTGTCCAGGTTGGCGAGCGCCCAGGCACGGCACTCGTTCCAAACCTCGGAGCCGCTGGCGTCCTTCATGCCCTCGATGTAGGCATCGACCTTGGGGCTCTTAATACCCTCGAGGTCATAGCCCACGGACATGTTAAAGACAAAGCCGTCCGGGCTGCCCAGGCCGTACTCGCGAGCGATGAGGTGGCAGGCGAACCATGCCTTCACGTACTCGGCAAAGGCCTGCGGAACCTCGAGCTCGGTCGACCACTCGCAGTTGTAGCACTCGTCCTGCGCCACAATGCAGGGCTTGTTAACGCACTTGGAGAGCTCCTCGCCGTCCATAACCTGAACGGTCTTAAGCTCAAAGAAGCGGGAACCGGCCACATAAGAGGCCACGATGTTCTGGGCAAGCTGCGTGTTGGGACCGGCGGCCGGGCCAAACGGAGTCTCGATGCGCTCGTCAAAAATGGGAAGCGCGCCCTCCTGGTTGGTCGTGACCATCTTGCGCACGCCAAAGACGGCGCCCTGAGTCTTGTGCTCCTCGATGATCCAGTTCATCAGCTGCGAAAACGGGATCGGCCTCATGATGTCGCTCATAATGAGCTCCTCTCTGTAACGCCCGGCGAGACCGCGCGGCGGGCGCAAATACGGTGTAGCGCTAGCACAGCGCCGGCGACCCCGCGGAGGCCGCCTATACGCGCGTCGGATGCGGCGAAACATCCGACGCGCGTGAATCTACTTGTAATTAGTAGGCGCGATCGTTGAGCGTGCTCCAGAGCTTCTTGGACTCAGCCATGGTCCACGCGTTGATCTTGTCCTCATCAATCCCAACGAACTCGCGATCCTTGTACAGGACGCGGCCGTTGATGATGGTGGTGCGGCAGTTTTTGCCCATCATGCCAAAGAGCATGTGGCCGTCGATGTTCTCCTCGCTCAGCGGCGTAAAGGGCTTGTAGTCCATGACGATGACGTCGGCGGCAGCGCCGGCCTCGAGCACACCGAGCTTGCGATCGAAGTACTTGCTCGCCATCTTGGCGTTGTTCTCGAACAGCATCGTCATGGCCTCGCACCAGCCCACGTTGGGCATGGCGGCGTTGTGGCGCTGAATGATCAGGAAGACCTTAAGGCTCTCGAGCATATCGTGGGTGTAGGCGTCGGTGCCCATGCACACGGGGATGCCGCGGCGGAAGAACTCGAGCACGGGGGCGCAGCCCACGGCGTTGCCCATATTGGATTCGGGGTTGTTGACGAGCCAGGTACCGGACTCCTTGACGATATCCATCTCGGCAGGCGTCACGTGGATGCAGTGACCCAGCATGGTGTCGGGACCCAGCAGGTTGTGCTGCAGCAGGCGCTCGACGGGGCTGATGCCGCCGCGGTTGAGGCGGGAATCCCACACGTCGTTCATGCCCTCGCACACGTGGATGTGGAAGCCGGTCAGACCGTTGTTGGCCTCGGCCATCTTGTCCATGGTCTCGTCCGAAAGCGTAAAGGTGGCATGTCCGCCAAACATGGCGGCGATCATGTGGTTGTCGTTATCGCGACGCTCTTTGGCGGCCCACTGGGCAAACTCGGCGTTCTCGGCAATGGCCTGGTCGCATTTTTCCTGGCCGCGGCGATCGGAGACCTCGTAGCACAGGCACGAACGCATGCCCAGCTCCTGAGCTGCGTCCTTAATGGTGAAGAGGCTTCCCGGGATCTCGCAGAAGCTCGCATGGTGATCGAAGATCGTGGTGACGCCATCGCGGATGGAGTCAAGAATCGTGGCGTAGGCGCTGGCCTTGGTGCCGTCGAGCGTCAGGTTGTCGTCGATCTTCCACCACTGCTGCTCAAGATTCTCCAGGAAGTTGGTGGGGTTGCAGCCCTTGATGGCAAGGCCGCGGGCCAGACCCGAGTAGATGTGGGTGTGGCAGTTGATGAGTCCGGGCATGATGAGGTTGCCCTGGGCGTCGACGTACTCGGCATCCGGGTACTTGGCCTTGAGCTCGCACTCGGGACCTACTTCGACGATCGTATCTCCGTCAATGGCGACCGCACCGTTTGGAATGAACGGGGCCTGAGCGTTGCGAGTAAAGACGGAACCGTTAGCGACCAGAAGCATAAATGCTCCCTTCAACATCAGGGGCGGGGTTTGACACCTCTGACATAGCGGAGTGCGAAGCGCCGGCCTACACCGGAAACGGGCCCTCTCCCGTCAACGCTTCACCAAAGGGGCAAACCCTTTGAAGTGCGGCTTGGCGCCGCATGACGTCGGCGGACGAGGCGATGCGTCCGCCGACGAATAGCACCGAATTGGTTACTTCTTGCTCTCGGGCAAGACCAGATCCACGGCAGCGTCCTTGGCAGCATCGATGTGCTGAGCCACGACCGGCGTCTGCGGAAGGATCAGGTTAAGGACAATGGCCATGATGGCGGTGGGGGTTACGGCATTGGAGCCGATGACGGTGGACACCCAGGCGGGCATACCCTCGCCGGCAAGGCAACCGCTGGCCATCCAGATCTCCAACAAG
>URVK01000163.1 GCA_900551305.1 uncultured Collinsella sp. | reverse complement strand
AACAACTCGTGGGGGGGCGCGGCGGCCGGGGGGCCCGCCTGCATCGCCACGGTGTTGCGCAACAACCTGCGCTACGACAATTACGAGATCCTGGAGAACGACTACGGCATCTCGCTGCGTGAGCTTGTCGCCTTTGCCGATGCCACCTACACCGCCGGTGAGTCCATCACCCCGCTGATCAAGGCCATCAACGTGCTGCTCTTTAAGCTCGAGGGCCAGATTATCCAGCGCCACCCCGAGTTCGACATGACCGACCGCCTGTTACTCGACAAGATCGACCACGACACCGGCACGGTCACGCTCGCCGACGGCAGCGTGTGGCCGCTCACGACCAACGACTTCCCCACCGTCGACCCGGCGGACCCCTACACGCTCACGTCTCAGGAGCAGCACATCATCGACAAGCTCGTGTCCGAGTTTGTCACCGCCGATCACCTGCATCGCCATATCGATTTCCTCTACACCCACGGCTCGATGTACAAGGTCGCCAACGGCAACCTGCTCTTCCACGGCTGCGTTCCGCTCAACGAAGACGGCACCTTTAGCAGCATGAACTGCCTGGGCACCTGGCACGCTGGCCGCGATTATCTCGATTTTTGCGACCACATCGCCCGCCGCGCGTGGCGCGTGGGCGACCGCGATGCCCTCGACTGGATGTGGTACCTGTGGATTGGCTTCAATTCACCCGCCAGCGGACGCCTGGTGCGTACCTTTGAGCGCGCCTATATCGCCGATAAGAGCACCTGGGTCGAGCCGATGGACCCGTACTTTACGCTTACCAAGTCGCCCTCGGTCTGCGATGATATCATGCGCGAGTTTGGCGTCGCGCCCATGGCATGCTCGCCGACCGGCCACATCATCAACGGCCACACGCCCGTTAAAACCACCAAGGGCGAGCAGCCCATCCGCGCCGAGGGCAAGCTGCTGGTCATCGATGGCGGCTTCTGCCGCGCTTACCATCCCAAGACGGGCATCGCCGGCTATACGCTCATCTCGAGCTCTCGCGGCTGCCGCCTCAAGTCGCACCGGGCCTTTACGACGGTTGCCGAGGCACTCACGCGCAACGTGGACATCGAAAGCGAGACCAACCGTTTTGACCAAGCGGACCGTCGCCGCATGGTGAGCGACACCGATACTGGCGCCAAGATCCGCAGCCAAATCCAGGACCTGCGCCAGCTGCTCGATGCATATAGAAACGGTGCTATCGAGGAGCGCGCCTAGCACCACCCGCGGGGATTGGCTAAACTTGCTGAGTTTGTCATCCCCGCGGCGCTTCGGCGCCAGCTTAAGGCAGGTACCATGCAAAAGCTCCTTGCGCAGATCATGAAATTTGGCGTCGTCGGTGTCATTGCCACGGTTATCGACTTTGGCATTATGAATCTGCTCCACTACGGTCTGGGCCTCAACATCCTAATCGCCAACACCAGCGGCTTTATCATCTCACTCATCTTTAACTACCTCGCAAGCATGAAGTACGTGTTTGCGCACAAGGAAGGCATGAGCCGCCGCCGCGAGTTCATCATCTTTGTCGTGCTGTCCGTGATCGGTTTGGTGCTCAACGACGGCATCGTGCTGGCGCTCAACGCCGGCCTGGGACTCGAGGCCAATATCGCCAAGATCTGCGCCACCGCGCTTGTCATGGTCTACAACTTTGTGACCCGAAAAATCTTCCTGGAGGGCGACGAGACAAAATAGCTCGAAACCCCTGCAGCATTACGGCGCCCACGGACGACGCGCACTCAGCGCAGTATCGTCCGTGGGTGTCGCTCGTTTACGGGCAAATTTTCAACGTTTGCGGATTAGCTCTTGATAATTTGGCGAGTTCGTATAGTTCTTGCCAAAGACCTTACGTTTCCCATGCAAAAGCTCTAAAGTATCTCGTTGCTCGATTCATCAACGCATTGGATGTGATTACGTGCGCAAGGCGCTGGCACAACCTCATACCAAGCAGTTCCTCAAGTTTGCCGTCGTGGGTCTTATCTCCTTTGGCATCGACTGGGGCATGCTCATTGCGCTCGTCGAGCTGTTCCACCTCGACTTTTTGATGAGCACCACGGTTTCGTTTATCACGTCCGTCGTGGTCAACTACTGGCTCAGCATGAAGTACGTGTTCGACCACCGCGAAGGCATGAGCCGCAAGCGCGAGTTCACGATCTTCACCATCCTGTCGGTGATCGGCCTGGGCCTCAACGACCTGTACATGTTTGTGGGCGTCACGTTTTTGAGCATCGGCTACCAGGCCATGAAGGCCATCGCCACGTTCCTCGTCACCTGGTACAACTACTTCAGCCGCCGCTTCTTCCTCGAGGGCGCACGGTCGTAGTCGATTCACTATTTGCTTGAATGTATAACCGGTTGGAATTCCCATTCCAACCGGTTTTTTGTTTGCCGAGAGACCCGGCGACCCAGTCCCATTCGCACGAAAAACGGGCGGCCCGGATGTTTGTCCGAACCGCCCGTTTGGTGCGATATGTCGAGGTCCCTAGCCTGTAACGTAATACCAGACCACGTTGTCGCCATTGGAGAGAACGTAGTTACTGCAGGCCGTCATGGGTTGTGAGCCATTAACGGAATAACACCAGCCACTAGTGCCGCCGTGTTCATACTCGGCAAGCCCACCAATTGCCTTCACGTATACGCCGTGATAAAGAGGCGAGTTTTCGGCATTAACAGAAAGGCCCAGCGCGCACAGGGCATCGTAGACGGTAGCGCCTTCGTTAAAGGTAAAGGTGCCACCAGAGGACACAGGATTGCCCACAGCGCTCGATGTGACCGAAACCGTCACCGTAACGTAGTTGGACTCCTGTGAGCCGCTCTGGCCGCCCGAGGAGGCGTTTCCACCATTAGAGGATGAGGCTCCATTAGACGACTGGCCACCGCCCGAAGAAGCACCACCAGACACCTCGGAAGTATCGCCGGCGCCCGTATTCTGGGCAGCGGATTTATCGCCAGACTTCTTGCCGTCCTGGTCCTCGGACTTCTTGCTATCCGAGTTTTTGTCCGATTCCTTGTCCGAAGACTCGGAATCGTCCTTGCCGTCGTTCGAACCCTTGGACTCGTCTTTTGCGTCATTCGATGACTTGGAATCCTTGGAACTGGCCTCGCCCGAAGTCGTAGTCGAGCCAGATGCCTTGGTGTCCTTGGTGACGACGCTCTCCCCCGTCACGGTCTGAACGATCCAGTCGATGGACCAGGCGCCGCTCTCGGAAGGATGGACGAAACCCAGCGAGACGACGATCAGAATGGTGCACGCGGCAGTCAGAACGCCGAGGAGCGCCTTGCGACGAGAGGTGGACGCCGCCGAAGCGGCGCCCTTTTGCTTTGGATCATCGAGCTGGATAAACGAGGAGTCGGGTTTTTGCCCGCTGGTCTCCTTGGGCTTATCGGGCATTACCGTCACCCTTGCCGCGCTTGGTCAGCACGAAGACGGCGATGAGCGCGAGGCCAATCACGCCGGCGGCGATGCCAACGATGGCGAGCGGATTGGTGCCAGTCTCCTGCTCGGAAGCACTAGAGGACTTCTTAGCAGTGGTCGTGGAAACAGCACCCGTATCGGACTTGAAATCGGACTTCTTGTCGGACTTGCCGTCCTTCTTGTCAGACTTCTTGTCAGACTTCCTATCGGACTTATCGGAGTCCTTCTTGTCGGACTTGTTGTCCTTGGTCTCGGTCTTGGTCGACACCGTCGTCTTGGTCGTCGGCTTATGACCCGGGGCGACAGCGCCGCCAGCCTGCTGGCCCTTCGTGCCGGAGCCGGAGCCCGTGCCAGTGCCAGCGCCAGCACCGAAACCGTTGCCAGCGCCACGTTGCCACCATTAGTGCCAGAACCGCCATTACCGCCAGGGTTAACGGCATTCTTGGTCCACTTGGCATACAACGTCAGGTCGGCCGTCACCGGCGTACTGAAGTCGTACGCCTGCGTGCAAGGCTCATCGGTATACCAACCGCCGAAAGTGTAGCCATCGCGCATCGGATCGGCCGGCTTGACCAGCTTGCCATCGGACGTAGCA
>URVK01000162.1 GCA_900551305.1 uncultured Collinsella sp. | reverse complement strand
GAGCAAAATGTGGCGGGGGTGGGCCGCTCAGCACCGCCGCCCGCCATACCGACGGTCGCGACGTTATGGGCCTCATGGCTCTCTACGGCGAGTGCGGCGAGGACATCGTGTTCCGCGTTTCGGGCGTGGATGAGGCCTCCTGCGTCACGTCGATCAGAAACCTCTCGCTCTAATCTCAACAATGCAACAAAGGGGACAGTCCCCTTTGTTGCATAAATTGGTATGACAAGGCACCGCAAAGAGATGGTCTTTGCGGTGCCTCTTTTGTTTCGTATAGGAAACTTTTTCGAAATCTGAATGGGGACCCTTTCCAAAAAGTTAACCACGTGTTAGTTTACTAAAGCGAACATAGACGTGGTTAACTTTTATCGCGTCGATGTTGAGGACGAACTGACGTTAGGAGCAACTCATGTCTTGCGGACCGCAGATGCCGGCCATGCCGCTTTCGATGGTAAAAGCGGGCGAAACCGTGCGCGTGTCTCGCGTAAAGGGCAATGAGGACATGAAACACCACCTCAAGGACCTCGGTTTTGTCGAGGGCAACGAAATCCACGTAGTGAGCTCGAGTGGCGCCAATATCATCGTCACCGTGCTGGGCGCACGCTTTGGTATCGATTCCAAGGTTGCCATGCACATCATGACCGTCGGTTAGTCCGCAGCATTTCATAAAAACCGAAAGGGGGACAAGAGGATGAAGACGTTGGGTGACGTTAAGGTGGGCGAGAGCTCCACCATCGTCAAGCTTCACGGTGAGGGTGCGCTTCGCCGCCACCTTATGGACCTGGGCCTCATCAAGGGCACTTCGTTCAAGGTCGTGAAGGTTGCACCGCTCGGTGATCCGGTCGAGATCAACGTGCGCGGCTACGAGCTTTCCATCCGCAAGGAGGAGGCGGCCGTCGTCGAGGTCCAGTAATGGCTCGCGACGTGTATTTCTGCAGATAAAGTTAGGTATTTCTAACTTAATGCTGCAACTTTGAAGCACATCATCCAGCTTGCGCGGAGAAAGCAGCGCAGGCACACAAGGAAGAAGGATTGAATGGCGGATTCTCAGATCCATGTCGCGCTGGCGGGTAACCCCAACTGCGGCAAGACCACGCTTTTCAACCTGATCACCGGCGCCAACGGCTAAGAGGGGAACATGTTGAGGGCTACGTTGGCAACTGGCCCGGCGTCACGGTTGAGAAAAAGGAAGCCAAGTTCCTAAGCGACAAGAACGTTACCATCACGGACCTCCCTGGCATCTACTCGCTTTCCCCCTACAGCCCCGAGGAGCAGTGCTCGCGCGATTACCTCATGAGTGGCGAGCCCGATGTCGTCGTCCAGGTTGTCGATGCCACCAACCTCGAGCGCAACCTGTACCTGGCGCTTCAGGTAATCGAGACCGGCCTGCCCGTAGTCGTCGCCCTCAACATGGCCGACTTGGTCGAGAAGAACGGCGATAAGATCGACACGGACAAGCTCTCTAAGAAGCTCGGTTGCCCGGTCATGATGATCTCGGCCCTTAAGAACAAGGGTATCAAGGAGCTCTTCGAGCAGGTCAAGAAGTCCGCTGCTTCCAAGGGCCAGGTGCCGGAGCACAAGTTCGATTCCTCCATCGAGGACGTTCTGGACCACATCGAAAACAACCTGCCGGCAAGCGTTCCCGCCAACAAGCGCCGCTACTATGCCGTCAAGCTGTTCGAGCGTGATGCGGATGCCTGCAAGCTCATCAACCTCACCAAGGAGAAGGCCGCTCGCGTCGAAGAGCTGGTCGCTCAGTGCGAGCAGGACTGCGACGATGACGCTGAGTCCATCATCACCGGTGAGCGCTATGGCGTCATCGCGCACATCATTGACGAGTGTCTCACCAAGGCTCCGGCAAAGATGAGCACCTCCGAGAAGATCGACCGCGTGGTTACCAACCGTATCCTGGGCCTGCCGATCTTTGTGGTCATCATGTTCTGCGTGTACTACATCGCCGTTTCCACCCTGGGCGGCACGGTGACCGACTTCACCAACGACCAGCTCTTCGGTACCGACGGCTGGTATGTGCTCGGTCAGGGCCGCGACGCCTACGATGAGGCTGTCGAGGCCGCGGGTGACGACGCCGACTCGGTCGACCCGGCGCAGTATGGCCCGTATGTTCCGGGTATTACCACCATGGTCCACGACGCACTTGTGGCGGGTGGCACCGAGGACGGCGGTCTGGTCGATTCGCTCGTCTGTGACGGTATCGTCGGCGGCCTGGGCGCCATCTTCGGCTTTGTGCCGCAGATGTTCCTGCTGTTCGTCATGCTGTCCTTCCTGGAGGACTGCGGCTACATGGCCCGCGTCGCCTTCATCATGGACCGCGTGTTCCGCCGCTTCGGCCTGTCCGGTAAGTCCTTCATCCCCATGCTCGTGTCCTCGGGCTGCGGCGTCCCCGGCGTCATGGCCACCAAGACCATCGAGAACGAGAAGGACCGCCGCATGACGGTCATGACCACCACGTTCATTCCCTGTGGCGCCAAGCTGCCGATCATCGCCCTGCTCATGGGTTCCATCATCGGCGATTCTTCCACCACCGCCGCGTGGATCAGCCCGCTCTTCTACTTCCTGGGTGTCTTTGCCGTCATTGCTTCGGGCCTCATGCTCAAGAAGACCAAGCTCTTCGCCGGTCGCCCGACGCCGTTTGTTATGGAGCTTCCTGCCTACCACTTCCCGGCGATTCGCTCTTGGGCGTTGCATGTGTGGGAGCGCTGCTGGGCCTTTATCAAGAAGGCCGGCACGGTCATCTTCGCGTCCACTGTCGTGGTTTGGTTCCTGTCCAACTTTGGTAGCTACAACGGTTCCTTTGGCTTCCTGCCTGCGATGGACGGCATCCCCGAGGAGTTCATGGACTACTCCGTGCTTGCCATGCTCGGCAACCTGGTCGCTTGGATCTTCGCCCCGCTTGGCTTTAGCACCTGGCAGGCAACCGCGCTGACTGTCTCTGGCCTTGTCGCTAAGGAGAACGTCGTCGCCACCGCCGGATCGCTGCTGTCCGTCGCCGACGCGGGCGAGACCGACCCGAGCCTGTGGACCGCGTTTGCCGGCATGTTCCCCACCATGGGCGCTTGCGTTGCCTTTGGCGCGTTCAACCTGCTGTGCGCTCCGTGCTTTGCCGCCATTGGCACCATCCGCAACCAGATGGACTCCGGCAAGTGGACCGCTATTGCCATCGGCTACGAGTGCGCTTTCGCTTGGGTCATCGGCCTGTTCATCAACCAGTTCTATAACCTGCTTGTCCTTGGGCAGTTTGGTATCTGGACGGTTGTGGCCATCGTGCTGCTGGTTGCGATGCTCTTCCAGATCTTCCGTCCCATGCCCAAGCACGCTTGGACCGACGAGGACGAGACCAACACCGCTTCTGCTGCAGTTTCCGCTTAAGTCCGAATAAGGATTAACCCCTTTCCACGAGCCCGGGTGTCCCAGCGACACTCGGGCTTTTTGGTGGGGGAGATGTGGCGTTTCCGCAGATAAAACTGATCAAAATAAGCCCGTCCCTTTTTGGTGGGTGGAGAATGGGGTAAAGTAAGTGGTGGTTAACTAGAGGAGGCTTGCTATGGCACCTATCGATATTGTTGTACTGGCTGTTATCGGTATTGCGTTTGTCGCGGTATGCGTGCGCATCTACCGCAAGGGCACCTGCGCCGACTGCGCTCAGGGTGGCGTTTGCACGGGGCATTGTTCCAACAAAAAGACGTGCGCCGCACTTAAGGGCGTGGACAAAATCGCCGAAGACTTGGGCCGCGGTATTCATTAGCCGACCGGCGTTTGGGCATGTTTGACTACGGATACGGCAGTTGCTGATACGATAGGTACGTTAGCAACTGCCGCCGAGCGGCTCAAACGAAAGGAAGCCTGTATGGAGTCCTCTGCCTATCCAATGCTCTTTAGCCCGATCAAGGTCGGTACGACCGAGGTCAAGAACCGCGTCTTTATGCCGCCGGTGTCCACGAACCTGGCCGATCATGGCTATGTGACCGACGACTTGGTCGATCATTACCGTGCCCGTGCCAA
>URVK01000161.1 GCA_900551305.1 uncultured Collinsella sp. | reverse complement strand
GAGATATTCGGCACGGAAGGAAGGGGGAGGTCCTCGCGCAGCCGCTGCGGGGGCTTCCTTCTGTATTAGAGCCGGGTATGCGCGTCGCCCTGACGCCGCCGGCGCTCAAGCGCGACCGCTTTTGCACGGTCGTGTCCGTCACCGATACGGGCGATGGCGATCTGGTCTCGTTTGAGGGCATTGACGACTTGACGGCCGCCGAGGGCATCACGGGATGCTACGTGCTGGCAAATCGTGACGACTTTGAGCTCGATTCGCTCGACGCTGCCTATACCGACCTGATGGGTCGCGAGGTGGTCGACGAGCGCTTCGGTTCGCTCGGCACGATCGTCGAGATCATGTCGACGCCCGCTAACGATGTTTGGGTTGTCGAGGGCGATCGGTACGGCGAGGTACTGATTCCCGTGATCGAGCAGGTCGTGCTCGATCTTCCCGACACAGGAACAATTTCCGTCCATGTTATGGACGGCCTGATCGATATGGACAAGTAGGGAGGACAACATGCTGATCGAGACCCTTTCGGTCTTTCCCGAGATGTTTGAGCCCGTCATGTCCACATCGATTTTGGGCCGCGCCCGCAAGGCCGGCCTTTTTGATTTTAAGGCGTATAACCTGCGCGACTGGACGCACGACCGCCATCGTACCGTCGATGACGAGCCGTACGGCGGCGGGCAGGGCATGCTCATGAAGGTCGAGCCTATCGCAGAGGCCATCGAGGCCATTAGCGCAGAGGGTCCCAAGCCCACGGTTGTGTTCTTCACCCCCTGTGGCGAGCCCTTTACGCAGCATGTGGCCGAGCGCCTGCTCAAAAGTGAGCGCCTGCTGTTTGTGTGCAGTCGCTACGAGGGCGTCGACGAGCGCGCGTATGCGTATGCCGATGAGCGTCTGTCGATCGGCGACTACGTGCTTACGGGCGGCGAGCTTCCCGCTATGGTCGTTGCCGATGCCGTCGTACGCCTGATTCCCGGCGCCCTGGGCGACGAGATGAGCAACGTGGACGAGTCGTTCTCGACCGCCGAGGATGGAGGCCTGCTCGAGTACGCGCAGTACACCCGTCCTGCCGAGTTCAACGGCGAGGGCGTGCCTCCGGTGCTTGTGAGCGGCGATCATGCTAAGGTCGATGCGTGGCGTCGTAAGAACGCCATCGAGCGCACCTGTCGTTGGCGTCCCGATCTGATTGAGACGGCGCGGCTCACGCCCGAGGAGCGCGCTTACGCGCAGGAGATTCTGGACGCTTCGTATTCGCAGAGCGAGGAGTGAGGATGGTTCCATCGCAGCATTCCGTGCTAAAGGGTGCGTTTGAGTGGATCGTGGTCGTCGCGATCGCACTGGTCGCTACCTTCTTGATTCGCTCGTTTGTGGTCGAACCCTTTGTGGTACCCACCGGTTCCATGGAGTCCACGATCGAGATTGGCGACCAGATCCTGGCACAAAAGGTGAGCCTCGAGCTCGGTCAGCCCGTCAAGCAGGGCGATATCGTGGTGTTTCACAACCCCGATGGCACCTCCGAGCATGATGTTCTTGTCAAGCGTGTTATTGCCACGGCCGGGCAGACGGTCGACCTGCAGGATGGCAAGGTGGTCGTTGACGGCCAAGCGCTCGACGAGGACTATACGACGGGCATGAGCTGGCCACTTTCGGTCCAAGCGCCCGGCGCTCAGGTAAGCTATCCCTACACCGTTCCCGATGGCTGTGTGTGGGTGATGGGCGACAACCGAGAGAACTCAGCTGACTCCCGCTACTTTGGCCCGGTCGACCGCTCCGAATTGATCGCCGTGGCGCTCGTGCGTTACTGGCCGCTCAACCGTCTGGGCGCTATCGACTAAAAACCGCTATAGTACAGTACCTAACCGTGTAATCGTTTCGACGAGGGGATATTAGAGGCATGAACGCTTCATCGCTTTCCTTCCAAGACATCATCCTGCGCCTCCAGCAGTACTGGGGCGAGCAGGGCTGCGTCATCATGCAGCCCTATGACTCCGAGGTCGGTGCCGGTACCTTCCATACCGCGACCACGCTGCGCTCGCTCGGTCCCGCCGAGTGGCGCACCTGCTATGCGCAGCCTTGCCGCCGTCCCGCCGACGGCCGCTACGGCGAGAACCCCAACCGCATGCAGCACTACTATCAGTTCCAGGTGCTTATCAAGCCCTCACCGGTCAACGCCCAGGAGCTTTACCTGGGGTCTCTTGCCGCTATCGGTCTGGACCCCAACGACCATGACGTCCGCTTTGTCGAGGACGACTGGGAGAGCCCGACGCTAGGCGCCTGGGGCCTTGGCTGGGAGGTCTGGCTCAACGGCATGGAGGTCACGCAGTTTACGTACTTCCAGCAGGTAGGCGGCATCGAGGTCGACCCCGTGCCCGTCGAGATCACCTATGGCCTAGAGCGCATTGCCATGTATGCGCAGGGCGTTAACTCGGTCTACGACTTGGTGTGGAGCTACCTGCCCGACGGCACGCCCATGACCTATGGCGACGTGTTCCTCGAGAACGAGCGCGAGTTCAGTGCCTATAACTTTGAGGTCGCAAACGTCGAGATGATGCGTCAGAAGTTTGACGACTACGAGGCCGAGTGCCATTCCTGCCTGGAGCGCAAGCTGCCGCTGCCGGCATATGACTGCGTCATGAAGTGCAGCCACGCTTTCAACCTGCTCGATGCTCGCGGCGCCCTGTCCGCGGTCGAGCGTGCCAACTACATCCTGCGCGTCCGCGCCGTCGCCAAGGCGTGCTGCGAGGCCTACATGGCCGAGGTCGCCGGAGTCAACGAGAATGCCGACCAGGAAGGCGAGGTGGCGTAAGCCATGGCAGACGCTAAGGATTTCCTGTTTGAGATCGGTACGGAGGAAATGCCCTCCGCACCGCTGAACAATGCCGTCAAGCAGCTTGGCACCATGATCGCCAAGGGTCTCGACGAGGCCGGTCTGGCTCACGGCGAGGTCCGCGTGATCTCGAGCCCGCGTCGTCTTGCCGCGCTCGTGGCTAATGTCGCCACCGCGACCGATGAGGTTCACGAGGTCAAGCGCGGTCCCGCGGCAAACATTGCTTTTGATGCCGACGGCAACGCCACTAAGGCCGCCCAGGGCTTTGCCCGCAAGTGCGGTGTGGCTGCCGAGGATCTGGTCTGTCGCGAGGACACCGACGGTCGCGAGTATGTGTTCGCCGAGAAGAACATTCCCTCCGCACCGGCTACGCCGATTCTGACCGCTCTGTGCGAGAAGACTATTGCCGGCCTGCAGTGGCCCAACTATCGCTCCCAGCGCTGGGGCCACGAGCACGCGACGTTCGTGCGTCCTGTCCGCTGGATCTGCTGCCTTTTGGGCGAGGATGTTGTGCCCGTGTCGTTTGCCGACGTGACGAGTGGCAACACCACGCGCGGTCATCGCGTACTTGGCCCTGGCGACCATGTGGTTGCCAGCCCCGCTGTTTACGAGCAGGTGCTCGAGGACGCCGGTGTGCTTTCTGCCGAGCGTCGTCGTGAGGCCATCCTCGCCGGTATCGCCGAGGTCGAGGCTGCCCGTCCCGGCTGCCATGTCGATACGCCCAAGAAGGTCTTTGAGGAGGTCATTAACCTCTGCGAGTGGCCGACGGTGCTCGTCGGTACCTTCGATGAGGAGTTTCTCAAGGTCCCGCACGAGATTATCTGCGAGTCCATGCTCACCAACCAGCGCTACTTCCCGATCTATGACGGCGAGGGCAAGCTCACGCGTGAGTTCGTGGTCGTTTCCAACAGCAAGCCCGAGAATGCCGAGCGCGTGATTGACGGCAACGAGCGCGTCGTGCGCGCCCGTCTGGACGACGCCAAGTTCTTCTACGAGGAGGACCTGAAGATCTCCCTCGACGAGTTCCGCGAGCGTCTGGCCAAGGTCGCCTTCCAGGAGAAGCTCGGTAGCGTGCTCGCCAAGTCCGAGCGCATTGAGCAACTCGCGCTTGCCATCGCTCGCGAGGCCCATCTGGGCGCCCACCTGGCCGCCGACGCTGCTCGCGCCGCGCACCTGTGCAAGGCCGACCTGGTGTCTAACGCC
>URVK01000160.1 GCA_900551305.1 uncultured Collinsella sp. | reverse complement strand
TTTTGCCACGACGGCCGATAACATTGCCGAGTTTGCGGTGGCGGGCAGCTTTATCTTTGGTCAGCCGCTCAAGAGCATCGAACATATCGATATCGATGAGCTGAAATAGATGTAAGGCAGCCGCCAAAGCCTTCGCCACATATTTTGCCGAAAGGATATTTCTATGGAGTACATGCAGGTCAACCGCGCCAACGGCCGCGCCGCCAACGAGTTGCGCCCCGTTAAGCTCACCCGTGGCGTCATGAAGCACGCCCACGGCTCGTGTTTGGCCGAGTTCGGTGACACGCGCGTGCTGTGCGCCGCCACTATCGAGGAGGGCGTGCCGGGCTGGCGAAAGGGAGCTAAGGCCGGCTGGGTGACCGCGGAATACGCCATGCTGCCGGCGTCGACCGGCAAGCGCTGCAAGCGCGAGCACGCCAACCGCAAGGGTCGCTCCATGGAGATCGAGCGCCTCATTGGCCGCAGCCTGCGTACCGTCGTCAACATGAAGGCGCTCGGCGAGTACACCGTCACCGTCGACTGCGATGTGATTCAGGCCGATGGCGGCACGCGTACAGCGAGCATCACCGGCGCCTGGGTGGCGCTGCACGACGCCCTCGCCATGTGGGTCGAGGCGGGCAAGATCGAGCGCATCCCGCTTACCGGCCAGGTGGCTGCCATCTCTATGGGCGTTGTCGACGGCAATACGCTGCTTGACCTCGATTATTCCGAGGACAGTCATGCCGAGGTCGACATGAACCTCGTCGCCACCGATACCGGTGAGATGATCGAGCTCCAGGGCACCGGCGAGCAGGCGCCCTTCGACCGCAAACGCCTCAACGCCCTGCTTGACCTGGGTGACAAGGGTGTCGCCGAGCTCATCGAGCTTCAGCGCCAAGCCATCGCCTAACCTGCCAAAAGGGGACAGGTTTATTTTGGTAGGTTTTATCTGCTGAAATGCTGCGTTGAAAGGTCCGATCGCCTGAGAGGGGAGAGGTCAAGTGCCCAAACGCCCCTCACGCGGCTTGCTATAGAGACAAGGAGGCCAGTCATGGCACTTGAGAAGATTGACATCGACACCCTCGACCCGGCGGCGACCATCGTCGTGGCAACCGGAAACGCTCATAAGCTCACCGAGATCGAGGCCATTTTGGGCAAGGTCATGCCCGAGGTGCGCTTTGTGGCGCTCGGCCAGCTGGGTGATTTTGAGGATCCCGAGGAAAACGGCACGACGTTTTTGGAGAACGCCATCATCAAGGCCCAAGCCGCGGTTGAGGAGACGGGCCTTATGGCCATTGCCGACGATTCGGGCTTGGTCGTCGACGCGCTGGACGGTGAGCCCGGTGTGTATAGCGCGCGCTATGCGGGCGTGCACGGCGACGATGCCGCCAACAACGCCAAGCTTCTCGTTAACCTGGAAGGCGTGGCAGATGAGGACCGCACCGCGCGCTTTATGAGCGTCGTCGCGCTCATCGACACGGACGGTCTGGTTACCTATGGCGAGGGCGCCTGCGAGGGCGTTATCGCGCACGAGGGCCGCGGCGACCATGGTTTTGGCTATGACCCGCTGTTCCTGCCGGTCGACACGCCGGGCAAGACCATGGCCGAGCTGACGGCTGACGAGAAGAACGCCATCAGCCATCGTTTCCACGCGCTCGAGCATCTGTCCGCCAAGCTGACGGGCGAGGAGTAGGCCATGCGTGCGGTGGTGCAGCGCGTGCTCAACGCCGGCGTGACGGTCGACGGCGAGTGCGTGGGCCGCATTGGACGCGGCTACCTGGTGCTGCTGGGTGTGGGCCATGGCGATACGCGTGCCGAGGCCGACAAGCTGTGGGGCAAGCTCCGCGGGCTGCGTATCAACGAGGACGAGAACGGCAAGACCAATCTGGCACTTGCCGATGTCGACGGCGAGGTGCTCGTGGTGTCGCAGTTCACGCTGTTCGCCGACTGCCGCCACGGTCGCCGCCCATCGTTTACGGATGCCGGCGCACCCGATGTTGCCAACGAGCTCTACGAGTACTTCCTGACGCTTGTGCACGAGGACGTTGAGCATGTGGCGCACGGTATCTTTGGCGCCGACATGAAGGTCGACCTGGTCAACGACGGCCCATTCACCATCGTCTTGGACACCGACAACCTTTAGGTTACGCGGTTTTACCAAACCGCGTAACAACTGGTCATGCGAGGTTGTCGTCTGGTACGTATTCGAGACCGGGCTTTTTTAGCTACTTGCGTATGGCCACAACAGGGTGCTATAGTATTAGAGTTTTGTCTATCTTAGGGGTATTGTCCCCTTTTTGAATTGCACCTTCTGGAGGCCCTGTTCATGGAAGAGATGGAAGTCAATCACGTCGACGACATCCACGAGAAGCTGACCGATATGGTGGGCGATCGCGTCAAGGTGAAGGCCAACATGGGCCGTACCCGCGTCGTCGAGCGCATGGGCACCATCAAGAGCGTCCACCCGGCCGTCTTCATTGTCGAGGTTGACGAGCGTCGCGGCCGCAAGTCGCGTCAGTCCTACCAGTACATCGATGTCCTCACCGGCCAGGTCGAGCTGTTCGACCCCGAGAGCGGCGAGCATATCTTTACCCCGCTCGGCAATCAGCTCGAGGAGCATTAACGGTGACCGATCGGTCCCTGACTCTTTCCGCGCCGGCAAAGATTAACCTCTACCTGGGGGTTCATACCGAGCGCGATGACCGCGGCTACCACAGGGTCGATTCCCTGATGGCGGCCGTCGGTCTTTCCGATACCGTGACGGTCGCGCCGTCGCAGGCGCTGACCGTCCAGACGGTTCCGGCATCAGATTTTCCCATGCAAAAGAATACGGCGTATCGGGCTGCGGTTGCTATGGCCGAGCATTATGGTCGCGAGGCAAACGTCTGCGTGACGATTGAGAAGCGCATTCCATTGTGCGCCGGCTTGGGCGGCCCCTCGACGGATGCGGCCGCGGTCATTGTCGCCTTGGCAGAGCTCTGGGGCATTGATCGCACCGACCCAGCGCTCGACGATATTGCGCGGGGCATTGGTGCTGACGTCCCGTTCTTTTTGCACGCGAGTCCTGCGTTCTACGTAGGTGGGGGAGACGTGCTGGCAACTGAGTACCCCGCGCTGCCTGCGACGCCCGTCGTGCTGGTCAAGCCGCGCGAGGCAAGCGTTTCGACAATTGAAGCCTATCGACGTTTTGACGAGGCCCCGGTGCCTGCGGACAAGCCCGGCGCGATAGCTTCTGCCTTGCGTGCTGGTGATGCCGAGACGGCATATGCACTCATCCATAACAACCTTGGTGTCATTTCCGCACAGATGGAGTCGCAGATTCAAACGGTCCTCGACTGGCTGCGTAAACAGGACGGAACCGTTGCTGTAGATGTGTGCGGATCGGGTGCCTGCTCGTTTGCCATTTGCGACACCGCTGCCACGGCCGAAAGGCTTGCCGATGCTGCCCAGCAAAATGGCTGGTGGGCCTGCGCGACTGAGCTTATTCCCAACACGGTTCAAATCGACGCGCCAAAGAAATAAAAATTTCTCTAGCACGCGGCGAAAATCTTTGTTACTATAGTCGAGCTAACGGGTTGTGGCTCAGTTTGGTAGAGCACTGCGTTCGGGACGCAGGGGTCGCTGGTTCAAATCCAGTCAACCCGACCAGAGCATGAGGAGGGACCGCTTCTTGCGGTCCCTTTTTTTAGCTAGTGTTGTGATACCGCGATACCCGCGGTATACTCATTCGAGCTTGTCTCGCTGTATTGTGGAGGTCTACATGTTTGGACTGAGGGCTCCTGAGCTCATCATTATTCTCGTCGTTGTCCTGATTATCTTCGGGCCCAAGAACCTGCCGAAGCTCGGCAAGTCCCTCGGCTCTACCGTCAAGAATATCCGTGAGGGTATGGAGGGCGACGATAAGGCCGAGACCAAGCAGGCCGAGGAGGTCGTGGTCGAGCAGTCCGAGGAGGACAAGGAGATCGCTGAGCTCGAGGCCAAGCTCGCTGCTGCCAAGAAGAAGCAGGCAGAGGACAGCGACGCGGACGCAGAGTAGTCCCATCCCTTTGGGGTGAGCACCTGACCGGCTTTGCCGCCGGGCCACCGGGCTTTTTTCTTTTTTTTTGGCAAGAAT
>URVK01000159.1 GCA_900551305.1 uncultured Collinsella sp. | reverse complement strand
GAGGGACTGGAGCGCGGTGCATTTTGGCAGCCTGCCGGCCGCGGCTGGGAAGAGTGGCGTGTGGAGCAAAGCGAACGCGACCGAAGCGGCAATGCGCCCAAGTAGGTCATTGGCGCCTCGCACATTCCCTTTGGGTATCTTTCCCCTTCTTTGGGGTACCATGAACAGCGTCTGTATTTCGATTCCTTTGGGAGGCTTGTATGAGTCCCATTCAAATCGCCCTGCTGGTGCTCGCCGTTGCCGGCGTGTGGGCTGTTATCGAGCTCGCGCTCACGCTGCGCAAGACCCGCACCGTCGTTGATTCGCTCGACAAGACGGTGAGCGACCTCAACAACACGCTCGCCGAGGCACAGCCCGTGGTGGCAAAGCTCGATGGCGCCGTAGACGAGCTTACGCCGGCACTTGCCCAGGTGGAGCCGCTGCTCAAGTCGAGCAAGACCGCGGTTGACGCCCTTACCTCCAATCTTGTAGAGGTCGAAGCCGTGGTTCGCGACATCTCTGAGGTTACGGGCAGCGTGGCCGAGGCAAGCAACGCCGTGTCGAGCGTGACCGACTCTGCGGCTGGCGCCGTGCAGAAGCTCTTCAATAAGGTGAAGGCTCCTGCAGCCGACGCCGATCGCAAGCTCGCCGCCGTCGAGGCCGAGCAGCCTACCGAGCGCGTTCTGATCGGTGAGGCTGAGGACGAGGACGTCGATGGTGCGGATGCGGCTCAGAAGGCCGCAGTCAAGCCTGCTCAGTATTACACCTATACGCCCGCCGAGACCTCCGAGGAGTCCTGCGATGAGTAGCGAAGCAACCTGCCCCATTACGCTGAGCGTTGCCGGTGATCCGCGTCTCGCGCGCTTGGTGCGCATGACGGCCGCCAACGTCGGCGCCCTGTGCTCTATGTCCGTCGATCGTATCGAGGATATTCGTATGGCCGCCGAGGAAGCCTTCATCTTTGGCTGCACGGCCGTTGATTCCGACGATATCTCGATTAAATTCGATGTCGACGAATCTCATGTGGGTATGACCTTTACCTTTGGCGATCAGGCGACTGTCGATGAGGATGACCAGGCTGCCGTATATGCCGAGCTCATTTTGGCGAGCGTGTGCGATTCCTACGAAAAGACTGCGTCGCCCCTAACGCTTTCCCTCGACCTCAAGGCGGATATCTAATATGACCGAACGTTCCCGGAGCGGCAAGACCGCTTGGGACAAGGAGAAAACCCGCGAGCTGTTTCGTCGTTATAAGGAGACCGGTGATCCGGATGCCCGCGAGCAGCTCGTTATGTCCCATATGAACCTGGTAAGGTTTCTTGCCAACAAATTTAAGAACCGTGGCGAGCCGCTCGATGACCTTTTGCAGGTCGGCTATCTGGGCTTGCTCAAGGCTATCGACCGCTTTGATCCCGAGCGCGGACTTGAGTTCACGACGTTTGCCACGCCCACCATCCTGGGCGAGATTAAGCGTCACTTCCGCGACAAAGGCTGGAGTGTGCGCGTGCCGCGTCGTCTGCAGGAGCTCTCTGCCAAGGTCAACCAGGCTACCGACAAGCTCACCAACGAGCTTCAGCGTTCGCCCAAGGTTGAGGAAATCGCCGATTACTTGGGCGTGACCGTCGACGAGGTGCTCGAAGCCATGGAATCGTCCTCGGCCTATACCTCGGTGCCCATCGAAGCCCCCGGTGCATCCGACTCCGACGATGCGCCTTCGATTCTCGACCGCTATGCCGACGACGACAACGAGCTCGACTTTACCGATGACCGCCTGGTGATTGAGGAGGCCATTCGCGATTTCTCGCCGCGCGAGCGCGAGGTGATCGAGCTGCGCTTTGTGAAGGGCATGACCCAGATCGAGATCGCCAAGAAGCTGGGCATCTCGCAGGTACAGGTCTCGCGCCTGCTGCGCCGTACCCTTAAGAAGATTCAAGACAAGATTGACCCCGACGGAGTGATGGTTCGTTCATGAGTGAGCACCCCCAACAAACCGACCGCACGCTTCGCGATACCCGTATTCTGACGCTGCGCATTTGGGGCGTCGTCGGCTGCATTGTCATCGCTGACGTCATCTTTAACCTTATGGGCATCCTGGCGCCGGTTATCGAGTT
The DNA here is from genome assembly GCA_900551305.1 of uncultured Collinsella sp. Classification (GTDB taxonomy): domain Bacteria; phylum Actinomycetota; class Coriobacteriia; order Coriobacteriales; family Coriobacteriaceae; genus Collinsella. Next base: position 2,054 of record URVK01000159.1, on the reverse strand, counting down.
TTTGGCAGTCGGCTCCATCATCGCCTTTGTGATGTCGCCGATCACCAACTGGCTCGAGCACCATGGTGTGAATCGCGGCATCGGTTCGCTCATCGCGCTTATTGTGGTCGTTGCCGTGCTCGTCGGCGTCGTTTGCATCTTGTCGCCGATTCTCTTTGGTCAGATCATGGAAGTCCTGAGCCGCCTGCCCGAGCAGCTTCGTGTTGCTGGTGGCGACCTCAATGAGATGATCTCGCATGCCAAGACGCTCAACAACACGCCGCTCAAGGAGTATCTGGACGATAACCTTTCTTCGCTCGTCACGGTGGCGTCCAAGTATGTCTCACAGATTGCCGCCGAGCTTGGCCGCGGTGTATTCCCGCTCATTACCAATACGGCCTCGCAGCTGTTCGTCATCTTCCTGGGCTTGGTGCTTGCCTATTGGTTGGCCTGCGACTATCCCCGCATGCACCACGAGGTCTGCACCATCATTGGTCAGGAAAAGGAGACCTCGTACCGTTTTATGGTCGCGATTCTTTCGCGCTCGGTCGGCGGCTACATGCGTGGCATGGTCGTAACGTCCATCTGCGGTGGCATCCTTGCCTTTATCGGCTTTACGCTCATTGGCCATCCATACGCAGCGCTCATGGCCATCTTCACCGGCATCATGCATTTGGTCCCGGTTGTCGGTCCCTGGGTGAGTGCTGCGATTGCCACGGTTCTCGGCTTTATGTTCAGCCCTATGCTGGCGTTGTGGACCTTGATCGTGACCATGGTGGCACAAAATGTCACCGACAACGTCATTTCGCCTAAGGTTATGCAGAGCTCGGTGCAGGTGCATCCCGTCATGAGCCTGACGGCCCTCGTTATCGGTTCGGCGCTTATGGGTCCCATCGGCATGGTCATCGCCATTCCGCTGTGCGCGGCCCTCAAGGGCATTTTCGTCTATTACTTTGAGAACGAGACCGGTCGCCAGCTCGTGGCATACGACGGCGCCGTGTTTAAGGGCACGCCGTATCGCGATGCCGAGGGCAACCCGGTCGCCGCCTATGACGCGCTTGGCGATGATACGTTCATTTACGAGTCCGAGCTCATCGGCAACGAGACTGCGCCCGAGGCCCAGGCAATGCCCAAGCCCGAGCTCGAGAATCCCTGGATTAAGCTCTCGGGTCTTCAGCCCGACGCGACAGGCTTTTTCAAGAACCCCTTCGCCAAGGATGACGATTCCAATACGGATGACGACACCAAAACCGGCATCGACGGCTCCATGGACGATTCGGATTCTAAATAAGCCCCGTTAGCGTTTTTTGATGTTGTAAAAGACAAGAAACACGAGCAAAGCGACTGATAAGGGGCCGGCTACATAGAAATAGAGAACGTCAATTGCGCGTAGAGGGCAATAAGCCTTATCGCCGGACGTTACTGCATATAATACGTAGCCAAATGCTGGTTGGTTTGAATACCAGTGGGAGAAGGCCAAGAGCGCTAAAAGTGCTACAACCAGAAGTGCATTCAGGATAAATCGTTTGGTATTCATCGGTCTCTCCTTCTGGAAGATTCTTATATGGTATTTTACCAAAGCCATTTATTTTCAAAGGATTGCTTAGTCCTAAATAACATGCACTTTCGCTGGAGGGTCGCTGTTTGGCGGCCCTCTTTTTTGCGCTGGGGCGGCGGGATGGTAATATCGTTACGTTTGAACTGTTTCGATGTGAAACCGAGGAGATTCCCTCTATGAGTGCTGACTACCCGTCAATGACTACGGCCGAGATCCGCTCCAAGTTCCTCAACTTCTTTGAGGAGCGCGGTCTTAAGCTCTATCCTTCTTCGTCTCTTGTTCCCGACGATCCTTCGCTGCTGCTTGCCAACGCCGGCATGAACCAGTTTAAGGAGTACTACCAGGGCAAGAAGACCATGAAGGAGATCGGCGCGATCTCCTGCCAGAAGTGCGTCCGCACCAACGACATCGATTGCATCGGCGAAGACGGCCGTCACCTGTCGTTCTTCGAGATGCTCGGCGATTTCTCTTTTGGCGGCGGCTCCAAGGAGCAGGCTTGCGCCCTGGCGGGGCTGCC
>URVK01000158.1 GCA_900551305.1 uncultured Collinsella sp. | reverse complement strand
CCGCTTGGGTTTGGTCGCCCTGCCCCCCTCCGTTGGCGCCCTGCCGTTCCTGGGCCGCGCGATTGCGACCTGCGGTGTTTTGCGCACGCGACATGCCGCCGTGGCCCTTGCTGCCTTTGGGTCCCTTGCCAGCGCCACCGCCATGTGGTTTGCCGCCCTTCTTGCCGGTTCCATGCCCACCGCCAGCAGATGTCTCGCCCGGGCGCGGGGGCACGGGACGAATCAGGCAATGCTTGGTGTAGCCGATCAGATCGCGGCGGCCAGCCTTTTCCAGCGCCTCGCGCACGAGCTTGTAGTTCTCGGGCTTGCGATACTGGATGAGCGCACGCTGCATGGCCTTCTCGTGCGGGTCGCGCGCCACGTAGATCGGCTGCATGGTGCGCGGATCCACGCCGGTGTAGTACATGCACGTTGACATGGTGGACGGGGTGGGGTAGAAGTCCTGCACCTGTTCGGGCATGTAGCCCATGTCGCGCACGGCCTCGGCAAGGTCCACTGCTTCCTTCATCGTTGAGCCGGGATGGCTCGAGATTAGGTACGGCACTACGTACTGCTTGAGTCCGTATTCGCGGTTCAGGCGTTCAAATTTACGGCAGAACGCGTCGTAGACGGCTCGGCTCGGCTTGCCCATCACGGACAACACCGCGTCGCTCACGTGCTCGGGTGCCACGCGCAGCTGGCCCGAGACATGGTGCTCCAGCAGCTCGCGCAAAAACTCGTCCGAGGCATCGGCCATGGTGTAGTCAAAGCGGATGCCGCTGCGGACGAAGACCTTCTTGACGCCCGGCAGCTGGCGCAGGTCGCGCAGCAACTGCGTGTAGCCGCTCTCGTCGACCACCATGTTCTTACATACGCTCGGCCACAGGCAGCGCTTGTTCTTGCACACGCCGTCGGCCTTTGTCGCAGGCAGGGCGGCTAAAGTTTGCCGTCGGTCCGCCCACGTCGTTGATGTAGCCCTTAAACTCGGGATCGCGCGTGAGCAGCTCGGCCTCGCGCATGATCGAATCGTGGCTGCGCATCTGCAGCACGCGCCCCTGGTGGAAGGTGAGGGCGCAAAACGAGCACTCGCCAAAACAGCCACGGTTGGAGCTAATGGAAAACTTGATCTCGGCAAAGGCCGGCACGCCGCCTGCCGCGTCGTAGTCGGGATGCCAATCGCGTGCGTAGGGGAGCTCGGCCACCTCGTCCATCTCGTCGGTGGTGAGTGTCGTCGACGGCGGGTTTTGCACCACATAGACGCTGTTGGGATAGGGCTCTACCAGGCGATGGCCGGTGATGGGGTCCATATTCTGCTGCTGCACGTTAAAGCTGCGCGCGTAGTTGAGCTTGTCGGCGGCAAGATCGTCCCAGCTGGGCAGCAGGTCGTAGTCGTAGACCTCGTCGAGCGAGTTGGTGCGGTAGACGGTGCCGTTGATATAGGTAATCTGGTCGACGGGCAGTCCCGCGTCGAGCGCGTCGGCGATCTCGACAATCGCGTGCTCGCCCATGCCGTAGATGAGGATGTCGGCGCCCGAGTCGAGCAGCACCGAGCGCTTGAGCTTGTCCTGCCAGTAGTCGTAGTGGGCCAGGCGACGCAGGCTTGCCTCGATGCCACCGATAATGATGGGGGCGTCCTTAAACGTCTGGCGGATGAGGTTGCCGTAGACCGTGACGGCGCGATTGGGACGGCGCCCCTCTTCGCCACCGGGGGTATAGGCGTCGGTGTGGCGGCGATGCTTGGTCACCGAATAGTGGTTGACCATGGAGTCCATGTTGCCGGCGCTGACCAAAAAGCCCAGGCGCGGCTCACCGAGCACCGTGATGCTGGCGGGGTCGGTCCAGTCGGGCTGGCAGATGATGCCCACTTTGTAGCCGTGCGCGTCGAGGACGCGGCTGATGATGGCCATACCAAAGCTGGGGTGGTCCACGTAGGCGTCGCCGCAGATGTAGACAAAGTCGCACTGGTCCCAGCCGCGCGCATCCATGTCGGCGCGGCTGACGGGGAGGAACTTATCGCGGCCCGGGCGCCAGGGGCGTGTGAGCGCTGCTGGGGTATGCGTGGTGTGCCCACCCTGCGCCTTACCGCCGCGCTTTTGCTGCTGGCCCTGTTTGCCCTGCTGACTGCGCTGGTTGTTCTGAGCGTGCTGAGGCTTTTTTGCCACGATCCCTCCCGGTGTTTGTATGCTGCACGTAATTGTAACCAGTCTTTTTGGGACGGGGCTAAAAAGACTGGTGGAGTACATGAGCTAGCGGATCGGCGTGTCGATGCGGGTGTCGTTTGTTTCCAGACTGTGTATCCCTGTGTCGAAGGGGTCGTCTCGCGCGCACGCCATGTTGTCAATGGGTTACAGTATGAACGGCGGCTATGTTTCCGCCAACGCACGAGAGAGTCGTCAATAAAGGAGGATGCACGACGATGCAGCGTGCCAAACAGATATCGGAGTCTATTGAGCTGGGCATCATCTTGGCGCTCGCCGGTGGCTTTATGGACGTGTATTCGTACATTGGGCGCGACCATGTTTTCGCCAACGCGCAGACAGGCAACATCCTGCTTGTGGGCGTGAGCATCTCGGAGGGCAACTGGGCACTTGCGGGGCGCTACTTCTTCCCTGTGGTGTCGTTTGCCGTGGGTATTATGCTTGCCGATCTGGTACACGAGCGGTTTGGCAGCGTGATCCACTGGCGTCAGGTGACGGTGTTCTTTGAAGCCGTCATCTTGCTGGGCGTGAGCTTTATCCCGGGCGGCAATTTCAACCTGCTCGCCAACTGCCTCACCTCGTTTGCCTGCGGCATGCAGGTCGAGAGCTTCCGCAAGATCCACGGTCACGGCATCGCTACGACCATGTGCATCGGCAACTTGCGCAACGCGCTGCAAAACGTGGACGATTACATCATCACCCACAGGCGCGGCTTTTTGGAAAACGGCCTGCTGTACTTTGGCGTGATTTTCACCTTTGTGTTTGGCGCCGTGTTGGGCAACTGGTGTATTGAGCGCATGGGCCTGCACGCCATCGTCGTGGCGAGCTTGCTGCTGTTTGTCGCGTTTGCCATCATGTTCATCGACCGTGAGCGCGACTTGCGCTTACGCTGGAAGGTTGCGGCCGAGGCTTGGAAAGAGGGCTGCCGAAAGTAACCGAATGTGGCAAAGGGGCTGTCCCTTTGCCACAATCTTTTTCATCATCTGTTGAAACGCTTTAACAATTTTGACGTTCTCACGTGTTTTTTGTTTCAAAAGCGTTAGGATGGGACTCGTAGCGTGGGGCGTAATGGGTGCCCCGCACACGATTGGAGGCTATCAATGGCTAATCGTTTCGTTCTCAATACCATCTCTTATCATGGTTCCGGCGCCATCAAGGAGATCCCCGGCGAGCTCCAGCGTCGCGGCTACAAGAAGATCTTCGTCTGCTCCGACCCCGATCTGGTCAAGTTTGGCGTTACCGCTAAGGTGACGGCCGAGCTGGCCGCCGCCGGCATCGCTTGGAGCCTCTACTCCGAGATCAAGCCCAACCCCACGATCCAGAACGTCAAGGACGGCGTCGAGGCCTTCAAGGCCGCCGAGGCTGACGCTATCGTGACCATCGGTGGCGGCTCCTCCATGGACACCGCCAAGGCCATCGGTATCATCATCAACAACCCCGAGTTCGCCGATGTCCGCAGCCTCGAGGGCGTTGCTCCGACTAAGAACCACGCCGTGTTCACCATCGCCGTGCCGACGACCGCCGGTACTGCCGCCGAGGTGACCATCAACTACGTCATCACCGATCCCGAGAAGGTCCGCAAGTTCGTGTGCGTCGACACCAACGACGCCCCCGAGGTCGCCGTCGTCGACCCCGACATGATGGCTTCCATGCCCGCCGGCCTGACCGCCTCCACCGGCATGGACGCTCTGACCCACGCCATCGAGGGCTATACCACCAAGGGCGCTTGGGAGCTCTCCGACATGTTCCACTTTGAGGCTATTAAGCTGATCAGCGAGAACCTGCGCGACTCTGTCGCCGAGGCCAAGTCCGGCCAGCCCGGCTCCGGCCGTGAGGGCATGGCCCTTGGCCAGTATGTCGCCGGCATGGGCTTCTCCAATGTCGGCCTGGGTATCGACCATGCAATGGCTCACACCCTGTCCGCTCACTACGACACCCCGCACGGCGTCGCCTGCGCCATGCTGCTGCCGATCGCCATGGAGTTCAACAAGCCGGTTTGCGCCGAGCGCCTGGCCAAGGTCGCCGTTGCCATGGGCGT
>URVK01000157.1 GCA_900551305.1 uncultured Collinsella sp. | reverse complement strand
CTGTCCGCGCCGGTCGTTGACGGCGTGACCTATGTGACTCCCGATGGCGCGCGCGTTGCCTGCGGCGGCCTGGTTCGCGTGGGGCTTGATGCCGGCGAGGCTTCGGGCGCCCTGGAACGCAAGCGTCGTATCCGCGAGCTGGAGGGCCTGGAGCCCGATCTTGCTGCCGCGTTTGAGCATGTTTCTGATCAGGTCGTCGAGGCCAATGCGGCCGTCGAGGAGGCGCGCGCCGCCGAGGGCGATGCCGCCGGCGAGATTGCCCGTCTTGAGGGCGAGCGCCGCTCGCTGCTCTCTGAGATCGGCCGCCTGGAGCAGAGTGCCAACAATGCCGAGGTCGAGCGCGTGCGCATTTCCAAGCGCCGCGAGCAGGCCGCAGAGGCCGTTCGTGCCGCACGTCCGCGCGTGGACGAGCTCACTCGTTCGCGTGACGAGTCCCGTGCGCAGGCGAGCGACTTAGGCTTGCAGATTGCCGAGGCCAACGACGAGCTCGATCGCGTGCGCTGTGACGATTCCGAGGCAGCCGGTAAGCTCGCCGACGCCAAGGTGCGCCTGGCCCAGACGAGCGAGCGTCTTCGTTCTCTGAGGGGCCGCGTGCCCGACCTGGAGCATCGGCGCTTGGCCGGGGCGGCCCGCGGGGGGCGCGCCCCCCGCCGTATCCGCGGAACACGCCAGGCCTCGCGCTCGCTTGAGCTGCTGCGCCTTCGCGTCGATCCCATGCACGAGCGCTATTCTGCCCTGTTGGAGCGCGCCTCGGACTGGGCTGCGCGCCTGCGCGATCAGGCTTCGCTCGAGGAAGCGGACTCGGCTTCGCTTAAGAAGACCATCGAGGACGCCAAGACCGAGGTCGCCCGCGCCAAAAAGAGGGTCGATGCTGCCGCCACGACGCAAAATGAGTTCAAGGTGGCGCGCGGCAAGCTCGAGGTGCAGGTCGAGGCTGCCATCAAGGCCATCACTGCCGACGGCACCACGGTGCTCGAGGAAGCGCTCATGCTGCCGGCGCCCACTGATTGCGACGCCGCCGAGCGCGAGCTTAACCAACTCGTGCGCCAGATCAACAACCTGGGCCCTGTGAACCAGGTTGCCATGGAGGAGTACGAGCAGCTCAAGCGCCGTGCCGATTACATCGAGGAGCAGCTGGCCGATCTGGAGAGCGCGCGCAAGGCGCTCACCAAGATCACCGTGGCGATCGACCGCAAGATGCGCAAGGCGTTCCTAGTGACGTTTGAGAAGGTCGATGCGAACTTCCGCGAGATCTTTGCCATGCTGTTCCCGGGTGGTCAGGCGCATCTGGAGATGACCGACCCCGAGCATCCGGCCGAGACGGGCATTGAGGTCGTGGCGCAGCCGCGCGGCAAGCGCATCACCAAGATGATGCTCATGTCGGGTGGCGAGAAGAGCCTGACGGCGCTCGCCCTGCTCTTTGCCGTATACCGTACGCGCACGGTGCCGTTCTATGTGCTGGACGAGGTCGAGGCGGCGCTCGACGACGCCAACCTGTCCAAGCTCATCGGCGCCCTCGATGTGCTGCGTTCCGATACGCAGCTCTTGGTAATCTCGCATCAGCGCCGTACTATGGAGGATGCTGACGTTCTCTACGGCGTCTCGATGCAAGCCGACGGCGTCAGTCGCGTCGTCTCGCAAAAACTCGATTGCGAAACCGGAAAGGTCGTGAATGCATAATGGGATTCTTTGACGCTCTCTCGCGCGGACTTGAGCGCAGCCGCGAGGCCCTCAACGAGGTCTTCTACTTTGGTGGTGAGGTCGACGAGGATTTTTGGGAGGATCTTGAGGACACCCTCGTTATGGGTGACATGGGTGCCGAGGTCGCCATTCAAGTCTCCGATGACCTGCGTGACGCCGCTGCCAAGAAGAACCTCAAGACCGCCCCGCAGCTTCGCCGCGCTCTGGCCGAGCAGCTCGAGGGCCATTTTGTGCCTGTTGAGCGCGATCCGTTTTCCGATACGCCGAGCTGCGTGCTGTTTGTCGGCATCAACGGCGCCGGCAAGACCACCACGGTCGGCAAGATTGCGAGCGCCATGGCCGCCCGCGGCAAGACTTGAATGGCGGGCACCGTCGTCGCCGGCGCCATCGAGCAGCTCGATGTGTGGGGCCAGCGCGCCGGCGTTCCCGTCATCAAGCGTGACCGCGGCTCCGATCCGGCGAGCGTGTGCTATGACGTGCTCGACGAGGCCGATAAGCGCGGCAGCGACCGGGTGCTCATCGATCCCGCCGGCCGTCTGCACACGAGCCCCGAGCTCATGCGTGAGCTCGCCAAGGTGGTCAATGTGACCCGTAAGCGCGCCGCCAATATGGCCGCCGGTCCCATGCCGGTCTCGGTCGTGCTTGTGATCGATGCCGCCACTGGTCAGAACGGTCTGAACCAGGCGCTCGAGTTTAACGAGGCGCTGGGCCTGGACGGTATTATCATGACTAAGCTCGACGGCACGGCTAAGGGCGGTATCGCCATGGCCGTGGCCGAGAAGCTCAAGCTCCCGATCCTGCGCATCGGCGTGGGCGAGCAGGTCGATGACCTGCAGGAGTTTAACGCCAAAGATTTCTGCCGCGCCCTGGTGGGCGAGTCCAACTAAGGAGTAACCAGTGTTTGATTCCCTGAGCGATCGCCTCAACGACACATTTGACCGCCTGCGCGGCAAGGGTAAGCTGACCGAGGCCGATATTACTTCGGCTATGCGCGATATTCGCATGGCGCTGCTCGAGGCCGACGTTAACTTTAAGGTCGTCAAGGAGTTCGTTGCCAAGACCAAGGAGCGCTGCATGACCGCCGAGGTCATGGAGTCGCTGTCGCCGGCGCAAAACGTCGTCAAGATCGTGCTCGACGAGCTCACCGAGATGCTCGGCTCAACCGAGAGCAAGCTCGTCTTTAGCAACCGCATTCCCAATGTCATCATGCTCGTTGGCCTGCAGGGCTCCGGTAAGACCACGGCGGCCGTAAAGCTGGCCTACCTGCTCAAGAAGCAGGGCCGCTCGCCGCTGCTCGCCGCGTGCGACGTCTACCGTCCCGCCGCTGCCGACCAGTTGGCCACGCTTGGTGGCGAGATCGGCGTGCCGGTCTTCCGCGGTGACGGTGCGCACCCGGTCGACATCGCCAAGGGCGCCATCCAGGAGGCCGTCGACCACCTGCGCGACGTGGTCATTGTCGATACCGCCGGTCGTCTTCAGATCGACGAGCAGATGATGCAGGAGGCCGTTGACATCAAGAAGGCCGTCAAGCCCGACCAGGTGCTGATGGTCGTCGATGCCATGACCGGCCAGGACATCGTCAACGTGGTCTCGACGTTTGCCGAGCGCACCGACTTTGATGGCGTGATTATCTCCAAGCTCGACGGTGACGCCCGTGGCGGTGGTGCACTTTCGGTACGTCAGGTGACCGGCAAGCCCATCAAGTTTGTGAGCATGGGCGAGAAACCCGATTCGCTTGAGCCGTTCTATCCCGATCGCATGGCCAAGCGCATTCTGGGCATGGGCGACGTCGTCGGCATTATCGAGAAGGCCCAGGAGGCGGCTGATGCAGAGCAGCTTGAGGCTGCCGAGCGTATGCTGCGCGAGGGCTTCACCATGAACGATATGCTCGACCAGATGAAAGCCGTCAAAAAGATGGGCGGCATGAAGGGTATCCTGGGCATGCTCCCCGGTGGTCAGCGTGCACTCAACCAGATGGGCGGCAACCTGGACGAGGGTATCTTCGATAAGAACGAGGCCATCATCATGTCGATGACCAAGGAGGAGCGCCTGCGTCCCTCCATCATCAACGGCCAGCGCCGCGCGCGTATCGCCAAGGGCGCCGGCGTAACCCCCACCGAGGTCAACAGTCTTATGAAGCAGTGGGGCGAGATGAATAAGATGATGGGCCGCATGCGCACGATGGCCAATCAGGCACAGGCCGGTGGCAAGAAGGGCAAAAAGGGTAAGAAGGGCAAGAAGATGCGCATGCCCAATATCCCTGGCCTGGACGCTATGGGTCTGGGCGGCATGGGCGGCCTGGGTACGGGCGGTCCCAAGTCCGATATGGAGTTGCTACGCCAGATGGAAGCGCAGATGCGTAATAAGAAATAGGGCTGTAATTCCAGCTTGATATGGCAAAGGCCACTCGGAAGCTACCGGGTGGCCTTTGTTGTTGGCTTTGACTGTGGGGTCGCGTTCGGCGCCGCGCTTCGAGCTCGCGGTGCCGTGCCGTTAGTGGCAGCCGCAGCCCTCGTGGCCCTCGTGCTCGTGATGGCCGTGGCAGCTGCAGGAC
>URVK01000156.1 GCA_900551305.1 uncultured Collinsella sp. | reverse complement strand
TGGGATGCAAATGGGGCTGCCCACGAGCTATATGCGTCGCGCCGCCATATCTTTGACGAATTGTATGCACGCAACCGTGATCTCATGCACGAATTGGCGTAATGCCGCCGAGCTGTACCGCCTTCCAATAGGGACTGCGTTGTGCGATTCGCATGCCCCTTGGCATGTTTGTCCACAGGGGTTAGCGAAGGTCAAAAACAGAGTGCGCATTTGCTAAAACTGCCGACTCGATGCGCTTTGCGTCACAGTTTTTGAGTGAGGCAATGCGCATCGAGGTCCTTGTGAGCGATTTGATGAGCGACTGCGCGCTTGTCTCTGTGTTTGGTTCGGCTGGGGCATCGGTCTCGAGCAGTAGACGGTCGAGTGGAATCTGTCGGGCATATTCGCGTCCACGTTTAGACGCAAGCATGCGTTCGTTGACGGAAAAATAGCAGCCTGCATTGCGTGCGCGGACAAGCTCGTCCGAGGTGCCGCTAAACCAGTGGAAGATGATAACGGGGGAGCTGGGGGTGTCCTCAAGAAGGCTGTGCGACTCCAAAATGTTCAAGATCGCTCCTGCCGCGCGAATGGCGTGAATGGACAGGACGCGCCCAGGAAGCGGGTACTGCGACAGCGTCTGGCAAAGCCGATCAAATGCCTGAGTTTGGATTCCCTCGGTGTCCGCGAAGCGCGGCGAGAAGTCGAGCCCAACTTCGCCGATATAGCGCTCCTGTGCGGCAAATTTGCAAAGCAGATCGATTTCGGCGGTACCGCATCGGCCGGCAGCCAGCCACCAAGGATGGAGTCCGATGCCGGCGGTGATGCCTGGGTGGCACACGGCGCACTTGTTTGCCGTTGCGAAGTCGCGCGGGTCGACCCCGCAATCAAAGAGTCCCAGCCCCATCGCCGCGACCTCGCTGGCAATGGCGTCAGGGCAGGCCATTAAATCAAGGTGGCAGTGTGCGTCAAAAAGCTGTAACTCCATCGCGGCGTGCTCCGCTAGTCCAGGCGCTGACCGTCAGCGCGCACGCGCTCGGTGCCGCGCCCACTGATCTGGCGGATAACCTCGCCGGCAATCATCTGACCCATGATGGGCGGCATAAAGCTGGCGGTTCCGAGCTCGGTACGCTCGTGGATATTGGAAGGGTCGCGGGGCTGTGTCTTAACCGATTCCTCACGGCTAAACAGTACATGCAGGCTCTTGATTCCGCGTTTCTTGCATTCTTTGCGCATAATGCGGCTCATAGGGTCACGCACCGTATCGAAGATGTCGGCAAAGCGGAGGCACTCGGGATGGAGCTTGTTGGCCCCGCCCATGGAGCTAACCAAACGAATGCCGTGGTCCTGAGCGTATTTGGCAATGGTGAGCTTGGCCGAGATGGTGTCGATGGCGTCGACGACGTAGTCGAGCTTGCCGTCCGTCTGCTCCAAAACGCTCGCGAAGAAATCATCGATGTTGTCGCTCAGCAAGTATTCGGTGCGCTTGACGACGGTGGCGGCGGGATTGATGTCGTGGATCATGGCCTCCATCACGTCAACCTTGCGCTTGCCGACGGTGCTGTGAAAGGCGATGGCCTGGCGATTGATATTGCTGGGCGCGATGATGTCCTTATCCAGAATGACGAAATGACCAATGCCGCCGCGGGCGAGTGCCTCGCAGCAGTTGGAGCCCACGCCTCCGCAGCCGAGCACTAGCACCGTAGCATCGGCGAGCTTATCGAGTGCCTCGCGGCCCATGATAATCTCGAGCTTGGTGTCGCGTGTCTCGATGGCGGCTGCGGCTGTGGTTTCGGTCATAGATATCCTCCGATGGGGAGTCGGTCGTGTTTTAGCTATCGCCATTATAGGTATTATTGCGATTCCATTTGAGCCCTTGGGCTTGTTGAAATGGGATCGGGATTCGCATAAGATTGAAGCAGATGGCACCCGTTGCAGCGGGTTGGCCAACTCCGAAACACGTTTATGGCGTGAGAAGTGGCCGTCTTCGCATTACGCGGGGGCGGCTATTTCATTCGACCTCCAATGTGGATGCCGAGCTCCACAGCCGCGATTACAAGCAATAACAACGTCAGGACATCGTCAATACTCATAGTCCATCTCCTTCTCGGGTAGAGGGAGCTGGCCCATCTGCTTCAACTTCCATTGTAGCTAAATACGAACGAATGTTCTATAGATGTTCCTGTATTAGATAGTTAGACAAACATCTAAATATCGAGTATAGTGTGCGCGTCATGAGAGATGATGAGAGGAGGTCTTATGCCGGGAGAGGGCTTTAAGGCGCTTGCCGATCCAACGCGACGGCGCATTTTGGAGTTGCTGCGCGAGGGCAATTGCACGGCGGGGGAGCTTGCCGAGCATTTCGATATCAGTAAGCCGTCGCTAAGCCATCACTTGGCGACGCTCAAAAACGCCGGGTTGGTGACCGACGAGCGCCATGGCCAAAACATCGTATACAGCTTAAACACCACCGTCATGCAGGACTTGATCGGTTGGTTTATGGGCTTTACAAACACGGAAGGTGATAAGGATGAATAACGAAAACAAGGGCATTCACGCCACGGGGGTATCGCGGCGTGTGTGGATTGCGCTGATCGCTCTGTGCGTCGCCAATGTCGTAGCGCATCTCATAGTGATGCCGAGCTTGCCTGCGCAGATTCCTACGCACTGGGGCGCGAACGGCGCCGTCGACGGTTGGGGTCCTAGCTGGATGGCCTCCGCGCTCGGCGTGCTGCCTCTGGCACTTCTTGCGATGTTCTACGTCGTGCCACGCATTGACCCCAAGGGCGAGGCGTATCGAACCTCGGGCAAGTTCTATCAGGGCTTCGTAATCGCCTTCACCTTGTTTATGTGCGCCATAAGCTGGTTGGGTGAGCTTACGGTCTGGGGCGTGGTGCCGGCGGTCGGTTCGGTCAACGTGCTGATTTCCGGTGCTGTCGGTCTGCTGTTCATCGGCGCAGGCAACTACTTGCCGCGTGTGAAGCGGAACTATACACTCGGTATCAAGACGCCCTGGGCGCTTGCCGATCCCGAGAACTGGCGCCGTACGCAGCGATTTGGCGGTGCCTGCTTTATGGTGCTGGGTGTTGGCCTGATTGCGATGGGCGTGGCGGGCAGCGTGCTTTCGAGTGAAGTCGTCGCCGCGGTGATTGCGGTTCTGGCGTTTGGTTCGGTCGGAGCCGTCTACGTCTACTCGTATCTGCTGTGGCGCAAATCGCAGCGAGCCGCTCGTTAAGGTTGCGGAAAACTAGCGTACGCAGTTCATAGTATGTTCCGGGGGACTTTTCCCAGGTAGTATTAGGGGGTATGGGCAACCATGCCCCTTTTTTCGTTAAGTTTCAGAGCTGGTTTCCTCATTTCGTTTCCACTAAAGCGAATCAAGAATAGGGAAACAGCAGGTAGAAAGGATAAAACAGGCAAATGGCAGAGTTCATCTACCAGATGTATCAGGCTCGTAAGGCCCATGGCGACAAGGTAATCCTTGACGACGTGACCCTGAGCTTCTACCCCGGTGCCAAGATCGGCGTTGTGGGTCCCAACGGCATGGGCAAGTCGACCCTGCTCAAGATCATGGCCGGCATCGAGGAGGTCTCCAACGGCGATGCCAGGCTTACCCCCGGCTACACCGTGGGCATCCTGCAGCAGGAGCCGCCGCTCGACGACGACAAGACCGTCATCGAGAACGTGCGCATGGCATTTGGCGACATGATCGCCAAGGTCGATCGCTTCAATAAGATCGGCGAGGAGATGTGCGACCCGGATTGCGACATGGACGCCCTCATGGCCGAGATGGGCAAGCTCCAGGACGAGATCGACGCCGCCGATGGCTGGGATATCGATTCCAAGCTCGGCCAGGCCATGGACGCCTTGCAGCTGCCCGATTCCGACATGCCGGTCAACGTGCTTTCCGGCGGCGAGCGCCGTCGCGTGGCCCTGTGCAAACTGCTGCTTGAGGCTCCCGACCTGTTACTGCTCGACGAGCCCACGAACCACCTGGACGCCGAGTCGATCCTGTGGCTCGAGCACTTCCTGCACAACTACCAGGGCGCGGTGCTTGCCGTCACACACGATCGCTACTTCCTGGATAACGTTGCCGAGTGGATCTGCGAGGTCGACCGCGGTCACCTTTATCCCTACAAGGGCAACTACTCCACGTATCTGGAGACCAAGGCCGCCCGTATCGAGGCACAGGGCAACCGCGACGCCAAGCTCGCCAAGCGCATGGAGGCCGAGCTCGAGTGGGGACACCGGTCGCCCCAAGCTCCGCCAGGCTTACCGACG
>URVK01000155.1 GCA_900551305.1 uncultured Collinsella sp. | reverse complement strand
AACGGTCGCAGGGGGGGGGGTTTTGTCCCCCCCCCCGCCGTTCGCCGCGATACACTCGTGGCGGCGGTTGAACTCTTTGCTGCCAAGGGCCTGTTCCCGGTCGATGTGTGCGTGTCACCCATTCATGGTGCCAAGGGCAACGTTGAGTTTTTCCTGTACGGCACGAGATTTGACCCCGGCGACCGCTCGCAAGACGAGCTGCAATCCCAGGTATCGGTTTTGAGCGAGAAAGCTGCAACGCTATGAAGGTCTTTCTGGTTCCCAATTATTACAAGCAAGAGGCGGTCGAGAGCGGCCTGATGCTCGAGCTTTGGCTGACGCGCCAGGGCTATGAGGTGGCATGGGCTGCCGACCAGCGATCCAAGATTCAGAGCACGCCTGATATTGAAGGCTCCGATCTGGTCATTACGCTCGGCGGCGACGGTACGTTGCTGCGCGCTGCCCGCATCCTCAACCATCGCGAGATTCCTATCCTCGGTCTTTCCTATGGTCACCTGGGCTTTTTAACTGCTGCGAGCCCCGAGGAGCGCGACATTCTGCAGGTCGTGAGCGACGCCCTTTCCGGCGAGCTGCACGTGAGCCGTCGCGCCACCATCGCCGCGGATATCGTGTCCGTGCGCGAAGACGGTACGAAGGATGTCGTGCGCACCTTCGCCCTCAACGACATGGCGCTTACCCGCGGTCCGCTGTCCGATATGGTCGAGTTCGACATCACGGTGTCGGGCCACCATATCGATCGACTGCGTGGCGACGGCGTGGTCGTGTCCACGGCGACTGGTTCTACGGGTTACGCGCTCAGTGCCGGTGGCCCCATCGTGAGCCCCGACTATACGGGCATGGTCTGCGTACCCATTGCGCCGCACACCATTCAGGCTCGTGCCTTTTTGACCTCGCCGAGTGATGTCGTCGAAATCTTTATGTCCGATGATCGCCCGAGCGTTCCGGCGATCGCTATCGATGGACAGTTTATTACCTGCGATGGCACCGTTGAGAGCGTGGCGGTGCGCCGCGGGCCCGGAGATGTGTTGCTGCTGGATTACGGCCCCGAGAGCTTCTATAACTCGGTGAGCCGCGTATTCTACGGAGTCCGTCATGATCGATGAGCTGCAGGTTTCTAACATTGCACTCATTCGCGAGGCGACGCTGGTGCCGAGTGCCGGCCTGACTGTCCTGACTGGCGAGACCGGTGCCGGCAAGACCGCGCTGCTCTCGGCCCTCAAGCTTATTTTGGGCGAGCGTGCGGATTCGTCGACGGTGCGCGAGGGCGAGGCACTGGCGAGCGTCGAGGCGCGACTCTTCGACGGGCCGCACGACACGGAGGGGTTCACCGTACAGCGCAGCCTTTCTGCCGAGGGCCGCAGCCGCGTGAAGATTGACGGTCGCATCGCCAGTGTGCGCGAGCTTTCGGAGCGCGTTGGCGTGATGATGGATCTGTGCGGCCAACACGAGCATCAGCGCTTGCTCGACCCGGCGCATCACGTTGCGATGGTCGATGCCTGCCTCGCCCTCTCTGCGCTCGAGGCGCTGGATGCGTACCGCGCCTGCTTTAAGGCATCGCGTGCTGCCGCCAAGGAGGTTCGACGTGTCGAAGAGGCCTCGCGTGCGCAGGGGAGCCGCGTCGAGGAGGCGCGCTTTGCCCTCGAGCGCATCGGCGAGGTCGACCCCAAGCCGGGCGAGTATGAGGAACTCGAGGAACTGCTGCCGCGCTCCGAACATGCCGAGGTACTGGTTGCCACGGCTAACGATGCCCATGCATCGCTTGCCTCCGAAGGGGGAGCGCTCGATGTCGTGAACAGCGCCGTGGCAGAGCTTTCCCGTATGGCTACCGTCGATCGCAAACTGGGCGACATTGCCGATGCGCTTTCGGATGCCTGCATCTCCCTTGAGGATTGCGCGAACGAGCTTCGTGCCTATCGTGATGGCGTCGCCTTCGACCCGCGCGAGCTCGCTCGCATGCGTGAGCGGTATTCCGACCTCAAGGGCCTGTTGCGTCAGTGGGGTCCCACCATGGACGATGTTTTTGCCATGCGCGATCGCTCGCAAGAGCTGCTGTCCCTGGTCGATGATGGCGATGAGCAGATCAAAAAGGCGCGTGAGGCACTCGGGAGCGCTGAGTGCGAGTTGTTTACCGCTGCCAAGGCACTTAAGCGCGCTCGCAATACGGCGGCCCCGCGCTTCTGCCACGAGGTTGGCCGCCAGATGGCGCGCTTGGAGATGGGTAGTGCCGAGCTCGTCTGGGAGTCGCGCGATCTTCCCCGTGCTGAGTGGACGCCCGTTGGTCCTTCGAGCTACGAGCTGCTATACCGCAGCGGTGCCGGTTTGACTCCACGTCCCCTGCGCCGCATTGCATCGGGCGGCGAGCTCAGCCGCGTCATGCTGGCAAGCAAGGTTGTCCTCGGTAACGCGGACGGTGTCGATACGCTGGTGTTTGACGAGGTCGATGCTGGTGTCGGTGGCTCCACGGCGCGTGCACTCGCGGGCGTGCTGGCAGATCTCGCCGCTACGCATCAGGTGATTGTCGTAACCCACTTGGCGCAGGTCGCCGTCATGGCTGACAAGCATTATGTTGTCAGCAAGGAACCGGGCGATGTTCCCCAAACGCATTTGGACGAGGTAACCGGCGAAGCGCGTATCGCCGAGATCGCCCGCATGCTGAGCGGCGATCAATCGGAGGCGAGCTTGGCGCATGCCAAGCAGATGCTTGAAGAAGCTCGAGGTTAGGTCGTATCAGCGGTGTTGGTGGGACAAAATAGACTGAAATTTTTGTCCCACTACGCGTTTTACTCCACAACCTTATCCGGCTGGATGAGCTCCTCGTAGTAGCTGATATGCTCACGCGCGTCTTCAATCTCGGGCAGCAGGAAGTTGTAGATGACTTCGATGATCATCGTGGCACTGATCTTGGAGAACGCAAAGTCGCCTGTCGTCAGCAGCGCTTCGTGGTTGACGGTATTAAAAGTGTAGTCTGCCAGGCGCGCGAGCGGGGATTTACTGTCGCTGCTGATGACGACTACGGTTGCGCCGCAGTTGCGAGCCGCTTTTGCCATGCGATTCAGTCGGCGCGATTTGCCGGAGTTTGAGATTAGCACGATGACGTCACCCGGGCGCAACGTGAGCGCAAAGCCGATTGATGTCTCGCTGATGGTGCTCGCCATGCAGCGCAGGCCCAGCTGCGAAAACTTAAACGTCGCATCGAGCGCGACCGCGTTCGTATTGCCCACAGCTGCAAACTCAATAACCCCTGCATGCTTAAGGGCATGCACAACAGCCGCCAGCGTATCGTGGTCGATGCCGTCGATGGTCGCATTAAGCTCGCTCACCTTGGCAGCCAGGATGTTCTTGAGGCTCTGCTCCATATTGTCGAGCGAGACCTCGTCAGTCAGGCCCTCGTTACGCTGGCTTTCCAAATCCCTCGCCAACGAAAACTGAAAGCTGCGGAAGCTACCAAAGCCAAGCTTGCGGCAGAAGCGCGAAACGGTCGCCTCGGACGTGGCGGCGGCGCGCGAGAGCTGAGCGGCCGTGAGGCGTGGCGCCTCGGACTGGTGCTCCAATATATAGTCGACAATGCGCTGCTCGGACTCGCTGTATCCCTGATGGGTGCTAATGAGGGAAAGTGCGCTCTTGCTACTATCGGTCATGGATGGCTCCTGGTTGGCATGAAAATCTAATTTGATTCGCAATGCCATAGTATACGGGCATTTTCAATTACAAGATACACCTTGCCGTTTCAAGTGTTGATGGTAAACTTTCACTTACCGTTTACGGTTATGAAAGAACCTTTCACCGGAGAATTGCACCTTGTCTCTTCTCACGCGGACGGTAGGTTGGTATCTTTCAGTTGTGGAAAAACGCGCATCGAAGCGCGTGTAGGGGAGCGCCCGCGGGCGCTGTACTCAAGAAGGAGGGACACATGGCTAAGTTTGACATCATCGCCGCGACCGGTTGCCCGACCGGCATTGCGCACACCTTCATGGCGAAGGAGGCGCTGGAGAAGGCAGCTGCCAAGCGCGGTCTGACCATTAAGGTCGAGACTCATGGCCAGGTCGGTGTCGAGAACGAGCTCACCAAGAGTGAGATCGCTGGTGCCAAGGCCGTCGTCGTCGCAGCCGACAAGGATGTCCAGGCTGAGCGTTTCGCCGGCAAGCCCATGGTTTCCGTTGGTGTTTCCAAGGCCCTGTCCGTTGAGGCCGCCGGTAAGTTGATTGACCGCGCGCTCGCCGCCAAGGGCGTCGACACGGTTGCGGCTGGGGCGGGGGTGGGGGGAGGGGGCGGGTGGATTCGGC
>URVK01000154.1 GCA_900551305.1 uncultured Collinsella sp. | reverse complement strand
CCGCTACCCCTATGCCGACGGCGATTACACGCGCATGCGCCACCAGCGTCAGGTGCTTGGCGCCCTTGCCAACCAGATTCTCAATAACTTCGATGCCACGAAGATCTTTGGCCTGGTTAATTCGCTGTCCGATATGCTCGTAACCGATATGAGCGTTCAGGATATCGTGGCTACGGTCAACGCCATGCGCGGTATGGATGTCGACGGTATCTACTCGGCCAACCTGCCCTCGTATGCCGACGACAGCACCATGATCGACGGTGTGAGCTACGTCTTTGTCTACGAGGACGAGCTCAAGGAAATGATGGAGCGCGTCGATGCCGGCAAGGATCCCAAGGGTCCCAACACCATGGGTCTTTCCGACGGTTCCAGCTCTACGATCGGCGACCTGAACAACAACACGTCTGACGACTACGCAAACGGTACCGCAACCTCATCGGTCAGCTCTGACGATTCCGATGACTCAGGCGATTCGAGCGATTCGGACTACTACGAAGAGCCCACCGGCGACGGTAACGGCTACGAGGCCAACTATTAGAGTTATGCGGTTTTACCAAACCGCATAACCGCTTGACGCTGCGCGGGCCGCATTTGGACAATCTGACGTTCAACTTCAAGGGCGCGACCAGAAGGTCAGCGCCCTTTCGTTTCACGTCACCTTGTCTCAAATGCGACCCGCTCGCTGCCCGTCCTCAACCTGCGACGTTAGTCATTGGGGACGTTCTTAAACGACTGGTCAAAGGGGACACTCTTGATGCACTTGGCACTTGGGGACGTTCCTTATGTGCCGGCAGTTTGGGACACTCCTTGCGTTAAGAGGCTGGCGTGCGTCAACCTATTCTCGTTGCAGTAAAAAAATCGCCCCGTTCTTGGTTGAGGACGGGGCAATTCGTCTTTTGGACTTGTGCAGCCAGGCTTATGCAAAGCGGGCGACGAGCTCCTGGAGCACGTCGGTCATCTTGACGAGCGAACTGACCGGGACGAACTCGTTGACGCCGTGGTAGCAATAGCCGCCGGTGGAAAGGTTGGGGCAGGGCAGACCGCGGAACGACAGCTGAGCGCCGTCGGTGCCGCCACGAATCGGCAGCACTTGGGGCTCAACGCCGCAGGCAAGGTAGGCTTCCTTGGCAACATCAATAAGCTCGGGATAGTCACGAACGATCTCGGCCATATTTCGATACTGCTGCTTAATCTCGACTGTCACGCGCTCCTCACCCAGACGCTGGTTGAGCATCGAGGCGGCGGCATCAATAAGGTCGAGTTTCTGCTGGAACTTGGCGGCGTCATGATCGCGGACGATATAGCGCGCTGTGGCGTGATCGACGGTCGCAGATACACCCTCAAGGTGATAAAAGCCCTCGTAGCCTTCCGTATACTCCGGGCGCTGCACGTAGGGGAGCAACGCGTTGAAGTCGCAGAACAGATTGCCTGCGTTGACCATACGGCCCTTAGCGTCGCCCGGGTGGATGGACTGGCCCTCAAAGCGGACGGTCGCCTCGGCGGCGTTAAAGCACTCCCACTCCAGCTCGCCGATGGGGCCGCCGTCGACCGTGTAGGCGTACTTGCAGCCAAAGGTAGCGATATCCAACAGCTCGGCTCCGTGGCCGATTTCCTCGTCAGGGCAGAAGCAAATGCCGAGTGCGGGATGGGGCAAAGAAGGGTCCTGAGCGATACGCGCGACAAGCGACATGATCTCGGCGACGCCTGCCTTGTCGTCTGCGCCCAGCAGCGTGGTGCCATCGCTGCAGACCAGGTCCTCACCCGCGAGGTCGTTCAGGGCGGGAAGCTTGGCGGTGCTCATGGCAACGGGCTTACCGTCAACCGTGCCGCAGACCAGGTCGCCGCCTTCGTAGTGTACGATGTGCGGCTTCACGCCGGCACCCGGTGCAACTTCGGTGGTGTCGAGATGGGCGATCAGGCCCAGGGCGGGCTTGTCCTCAGCGCCCGCACTTGCGGGGATATGCGCGCAGACATAGGCGTGCTCGGTCACGTGGGCATCTTCCGCACCAAGCTCGCGCAGCTCTTCAGCCAGCACGTTGGCAAGGTCAAACTGAACGGCGCTCGAGGGTACCTGGTCACAGTTTGCATCCTCGGACTGCGTGTTGATCTGGACGTAGCGCAAAAAGCGCTCGAGGACATCGGGGCTCGTGGTGGTGTTTTCCATAAAGACCGCTCCAATCTTGGTCGTCGTGTGCAACAAGAACTCTAGCACGGTATGCCACGGCATACCACGACGCTTGGATGGGGTAGAATCAGCCATTGAATGCAGAAGGGACGGAAGATCATGGATACGACAAATAGCTCGCGCGAACTGCATCTGACGGTGGCGAACGAAGACTACTTGGAGTGCATGGTTCGCATTGAAAGCGAAGAGGGGGAAACCAACGGTGTGCGATCGGTCGACATCGCGCAGCGCCTTGGCGTCTCCAAGGCATCGGTCAATAAAGCGGTTTCGGCGCTCAAGGCATCCGAGCTTGTCGAGCAATCGCACTACGGCAAGGTAATCCTGACCGATCGCGGCCGCGAGGTTGGCACGGCTATCTGGTACCGTCATCGCCTCATCCGCACGTTTTTGGTTCAGGAGCTCGGTGTCGAATTTGAGCGAGCCGATTCCGAGGCCTGCATGATGGAGCATGCGCTATCCGAGGACACGATGAGCCGCTGGCTCGCCTATCTCGAAAAGCAGGGAATCAGCGTCGAGGAATAGCGGGATATATATGGATACGAGTTATTACAACCGCTTTGGTGCCGAGGAACTTGCGCGCCGCTTGTCGAGCGAGACCTTGTTGGCGCAGGGCCCCATGGGCAGTGTTCTGTTGAGTGAGTACGATGCCGCTGACATTCCACCGGCGTTTTGGAATCTGGCAGAGCCGCAGACCGTTTCTCGTATCCATCGCTTGTATGTCGCCGCCGGCGCGCAGGTGCTCATTACCAACACCTTTCAGGCATCAAGCTATGCCCTCAAACACGACCAGATTGCGCCGTCCGTGGCGGAGGTCAATCGCGGGGCCGTCGACGATGCCCGCCAGGCGCACCCTCAGCTGCTGCTGGGCTCGATGGGCCCGATCGGTATTGAGTGGTTTGCCGAGGACTCTGCCGAGTATCGTGAAATCCGCGGCATTGCGCGCGAACAGGCGCACGCCTTGCTCAATGCTGGTGTTGACGGTCTGCTGATCGAGACGGTGACGTCTATCCGTAATCTGCAGCCCATGCTTGCCGGCGCCCGAGATGCCGCCGACGGCATGCCTGTTCTGGTGAGTTTTGTCGTTGACGATAAAGGCGACCTGTTGGGCGATGGCCTCAACATCGAGGCAGCCGTTTTGTACGCTGAAAAACACGGCGCAAACTCGGTTGGTGTTAATTGCTGTTCGCTTGCGGCCGCGAACGCGGCGGTGCCCAGGATGGTTGCATCGGCGACTACTCCCGTCACGGTGCGTCCCAACGTGGGCGATCCGGTCCAGACTCAGGATGGCCCCGTATGGCACGAGAACCCCGAAGCTTTCGCGCGCGCATGCATCGAATGGAGACATGCCGGCGCCGCAATGGTGGGCAGTTGTTGTGGAACCACAGCAATCACTACGGCAGCGATGGCCGAGGCGCTCGATATATAAAGGGTAAAACCGCTCCATCCGGGGCGGTTTTTTTATTGCTTGCATGTCCTCGCCAGCATTTGCCCAAATGGTGAATGCTGGTGCCGGCAGGTTGCCGAGTGCGTGTTGCGGGTATACCCCATGCGTACCATGATCCAAACACTGTGAGGTGTCTGCGCGTGTGCGCGATAATTCATTTTGGAACTGACGGTTGGCGCGCTCGCGTCGATGAGGACTTCACTGCCGATAACGTTGCCCGTATCGCCGATGCCGTCGGCGAGTTGTGGCAAAAGACCAATCCGGGCAAAACGGTATATATAGGGTTCGACACCCGGCCCCTGGCGAGCGAGTTCGCTGAGCTTGCGGCGGGCGTGCTAGCAGCGCACGGGCTGGACGCCGTGCTCGCTTCGCGACCTGTTCCGACCCCTGCCCTTACGTGGGCGGCGGCTTATGACGGTGAGGCGTGCGGCGCGCTCATGGTGACGGGGTCCCATCATCCGCAGGGTTATCTGTGCCTCAAGATTCGCATGGGTGACGGCTCGACCGCCAACCAGGATGTCATCGAAGAGCTCGAAGAGACCATGGCTCCCGAGCCAATGGGGATCGAGGGGCAATATCGCACCGCGGATATCATTCCTGACTATATGCAGGCGGGGGGATCGTTTGTCGTTGGCCAAGCCCACCACTACGGTCGGC
>URVK01000153.1 GCA_900551305.1 uncultured Collinsella sp. | reverse complement strand
GGCGTCGGAGATGGTCATGCTTGCGAGCGCGCCATCGGCAAAACGGACGTTGACCACGGCGGAGTCCTCGGTCTCAAAACCGCGGGCGGCGCTGGACTGCATACCCTGGACGGCAACGGGCTCGCCCAGCAGGTAGCGGAGCAGGTCGACGTCGTGAACCAGGTTGACCAGGATCGGGCCGGCACCCTTCTTACGGCGCCACTCGACGTCGAAGTACTCGTCATTCTTATAGATCATGTAGTGGAAGCTCGACACGGTGAGCTTGCCCAGCTCGCCGGACTCGATGATCTCCTTGGCCTTGTTGACGAAGGGGTTGTGGCGACGGTGCTGACCTACGAGCACGGGCACGCCGGCGGTCTCGGCCTCGGCGGCGAAGGCCTGGGCATCCTCGAGATCGTTGGAGATCGGCTTTTCGACCAGCGGCACGATGTTGCGCTTCACGGCCTCGCGGGCAACGCCCAGGTGCAGGTCGTTGGGGGTGGCGATAATGACGGCCTCGGGCTTGACCTCGTCCATCATCTGAGCGGGATCGGTGTAAAACGGCACGCCGGCGGCCTCGGCCGTGGCGCGGGCGCCCTCAAAGGCGTCGGCGATGGCGACGAGCTCGGCCTCGGGCTCCTCGGTGACAAAGCGGATGTGGTTGCGGCCCATGGCGCCGGCGCCGATAACGGCAATGCGGACGGGGTTGAGCTCAGACATTTCGACTCCTTAATACTGGTGACCGGTGGAATGCGACAAAGGGGCCGTCCCTTTGTCGCATCGGTAAAACTAGGCAGACTTCTTCTTGCTGTCGGAGACCGTCATGTAGACGGTGAGCACGACGGCGATGGCGGCGATCACAATGGCGCCGTAGAAGGACTGCTGGTAGGCGGCGCTGCCGGCCTCGGCGTGATACAGCACGGCGGTGATGGGCTGGCTGATCCAGGTGGAAGCGGCATAGCCCAAAAACATGATGCCGTAGTTGACACCGATGTTGCTGGTGCCAAAGGCGCCACCGGTGAGCGGCGGGTAGATGACGAGCAGGGCGCCAAAGCTAAAGCCGAGCAGGGCGAGCGCAACAAAGAACATGGCCTGCGTAAAGCTCATCGACATGATGACGAGTGCGACGATGGTGACGACAAGGCTGATGAGCAGCGACTTATAGGCGCCGAGCTTGTCGATGATCTGGCCAAAGGACAGGCGGCCAACCAGGTTGGCGCAGGTGTTGACGGAGACCACCACACCGCCGAGGGCGACGGCCGCGGCGCTCGTGGGGTCGGCGAAGAGCTGAACGGCGGCGATGGAGGCAACCTTGCCCACGAGCAGGGTGCCCGCGGTGGCGGCAAAGGCGAAGGTGACGATGAGGACCCAGAAGCGCGGGGTCTTGACCATCTCGCCCGGGGTGAGATCGCCGAAGGTGCCGGCATGTGCGCCACCCTTGGGGGCCTCGAAGCCCTCGGGCAGCCAGCCGGCCTCGGGGGCCTTCAGGAATAGGGCGGAGGCGGCGATCATCACAAAGAAGATGACGCCGAGCGCCTTAAGGGCGCCAAAGATGCCCAGGCTCGGGATGAGCAGCGAGGCGAGCACCGGGGACAGCACGGCGGGACCGGCGGTCGAAGCGGCCAGGGTGATGCCGGAGGCGAGACCCTTCTTGTCGATGAACCACTTTTGACCGGTGGTGAGCGCGGGGTTGTAGCCCAGGCCGTTGCCGATGGCGGCGACGAGCGAGAACCACAGGTAGAACTGCCACGGCTCGGTGACGGTGCCGGACATGAACCAGCCCATGCCGTAGCACACGGCGGCGGCGATAACGACGTTGCGCGGGCCGATCTTATCGGAGATGCGGCCGGCGAAGATGCCCGTCACGGCCATGATGGTCTGAAAGACCGGGAAGGCCCAGGTAAGGGCGCTCGACCACTCGGGGTAGACGGCGAGCAGGTTCTTGCTCACGACGGAATACAGCGCGATGGAGCTGATGAAGAACATGGTGACGCACGCGGCGGAAAGCACGACGGCGCGACCCTTGTTGGAGTTGGTGGAAGCCATTGGACTCTTTCTGATCGATACGGGGGAGGAGCGGGCGTGTCCGCGGGACCTCCCTGTCAGGTTGGTTTACTGGTCAGTCGGCTTGGCGACGCCGGACTCATCGGACCAGAGCTCGACACCCTTGTTCTTAAGGTAGTTGTCGGCATAGGCGCGACGGCCGCCGGGCTTGGCGGTGAGGTCGCCCATCATGTTGGAGAAGCCGCCGTCGACCTTGATGGCGTCGCCGGTGACAGCTCCACAATGGCTTCTGGTGAAGTCCGAGCGCGTGGACGCCAGGAACATGACGGCGTTGGCGATATCGCTGACCTCGCCGATGCGGCGCGTGGCGATCAGACGGCTGCGGCTCTTTTCGACCTCGGGGTCGGCGTAGAAGTTGGCCGACATCGGGGTCTTAACGAAGCAGGGTTCGACGCAGTTGGAGCGGACGCCGTAGGGGCCCCACTCGGCGGCGAGCATCTTGGACATCATGTTGACGCCGGCCTTGGTGGAGCTGTACACGCCCGAGAACGTCTCGGGGGAGTGGCTGGCGACGGTCGAGATGTGCACCAGGCGGCCCTGGCCGGCCTTGATCATCTCGCGACCAAAGCGCTGCGAGGTGATGAAGTAACCGGTGAGATTGACGTTGAGCACCTGCTCCCAGTCGCTCAGCGGCAGGTCTTCCATGGCTGCGAAGCGCAGGATGCCAGCGGTGTTGACGAGAACGTCGACGCGGCCGAAGTCGGCGATGGTGGCGTCGACGGCAGCCTGAACCTCGGTCTCGTCGGTGGCGTTCATCTTGTAACCCTCGGCGTGGATGCCAAACTCGGCAGCGAGGTCGGCGGCTGCGGCCTTGACCTTTTCCTCGTCCAGGTCGAGCAGGACGACGTCGGCGCCGTTGCGGGCGAACTCGCGGCAAATCTCGACGCCCATACCGCCGAGCGCGCCAGTCACGGCGCAGACATCGCCCTCGAGCTTAAGCCAATTGCTCATAGGAACTTCCCTTCTTGTGCCTCCCGGTGGGTCGCTCCCATTAACCGACCCACGTGGTTTTCGCTGGTTATCGTATGCTTTGCATTTGCGCAGGTGAATTGCATATTTGTTAGAATGGCGTTAACCGTAGGTTTACACTGTGCGATGCAGTTTATTCTCAATTAATTGAACGTGTGACCTGCGAAAACAACCCCCTGTGGCACCATGTGGCCACGGGCACGAAAACGGGAGACTGACGTGTACGATCGACGACTTGAGGCCATATCGGCCGCCGCGGAGCTGGGAAGCTTCTCGCGTGCGGCGGCAAAATTGCGCGTGTCGACCCCGGCGCTCGTCAAGCAGGTGTCGGGATTCGAGGCCGAGTTCGGCATCACGCTGTTCGAACGCTCGCACTCGGGCGTCAAGGTGACGCCGGCGGGCGCACTGCTGGTGGACGACGCGCGCTCGATCGTGCGGCAGTCCGAGGACGCGCTGCGCCGTGCCCGACGCGCGGCGGGCGATGGCGGTGCCGTGCGCCTGGGCGTGTCGATGATGTGCCCAGGGCGCCAAACGCTGTCGATGTGGTCGGGCATCCACGATCTGGAACCGTCGCTGCGATTTGAGATCGTGCCGGTAAGCGACCTCTACGACGAACGCGAGACCGTCATGCGCAGCCTCGGTCGCGAGGTCGATGTGGTGCAGTCGAGTTTTTCGACCCCGCGCTGGGGTGACGCCTGCCAAAAGCTCCGCATCGTTAACGTGCCGTTTTATATCGACCTGCCGCGCACGAGCCCGCTGGCGCGCAAGAATCGCATTACGGTCGCCGACTTGGAGGGTATGCGCCTGCGCGTGCTCCGCCACGGCAACGACGCCATGGACAGCCTGCGCATCGACCTGTTGGCCGACGGCGGCGTGGACGTGATCGACGTGGACAGCTTTGACTTTGCGCTCTTTAACGAGGCAGAGGAAAAGGGCGACGCGGTGCTCACCTGCGGCGCATGGTCGGGGGTGCACCCGGCCTTTGTGGGCGTGCCGTTCCTGTGCGGCCGCGAGGTGCCAGTCTTTCTGCACTACCCGCTCGAGCCCACCCTCCAAGTCCAAAAATTCGTCAACGCCATGGCCCAACTCCTCAAGTAGCTCATTTAGGACGGGGCTTTTTTAGCCACTTTTGGCGTCCTACCTGCGCAATGCGGAAAATGCGAAAAATGACTGCAAATCGGTTACGCATGATTTTGCTTTTGCCCTGGGCTGGTTGTAGAATCAAAAAACTTAAACGAACTACTTGTGCAGCTTGCGCGAAAGCTCGGGCTGCGGCTGGGGGGGGGGATGCGCCC
>URVK01000152.1 GCA_900551305.1 uncultured Collinsella sp. | reverse complement strand
CGCAGGGGTAGTGAATCCGCCAGGATTGACTTGCGCTGCCCTACCTCTCACTAGTGAGGGGCGGCAGCGCATCAAGCGGTGAGCGCACTCCGGCACCGCCAACTTTCAGCACATGCGTGTAAATCATCGTCGTAGAGACGTCGGAATGGCCGAGCAGATCCTGCACGGTTCGAATGTCGTAACCGCTGCGGAGCAAGGCCGTCGCGAACGAGTGGCGGAGGGTGTGCGGTGTGGCGGGCTTCGTGATGCCTGCTTGTTCTACGGCACGTTTGAAGGCGCGCTGAAAGGTCTGGTCATACATGTGATGGCGACGCACGACACCGCTCCGTGGATCGGTCGAATGCGTGTGCTGCGCAAAAACCCAGAACCACGGCCAGGAATGCCCGGCGCGCGGATACTTCCGCTCAAGGGCGTCGGGAAGCGCAACGCCGCTGCGGCCCTCGGCCTGGTCCTTCAGCCACCATGCCCGTGCACGCGACAGCTGCTCGCGCAGGCTGGGTGCCAAGCTCTCGGGTAACATCAAGGCCCGATCCTTGGAGCCCTTGCCCTCCCGCACGATGATCGTGCCGTGATCGAAATCCAGATCCTTGACCCGCAGTTGCAAACCCTCACTGATCCGCATGCCCGTTCCATACAGAAGCTGGGCGAACAAACGATGCTCGCCTTCCAGAAAACCGAGGATGCGAACCACTTCATCCGGGGTCAGCACCACCGGCAAGCGCCGCGACGGCCGAGGTCTTCCGATCTCCTGAAGCCAGGGCAGATCCGTGCACAGCACCTTGCCGTAGAAGAACAGCAAGGCCGCCAATGCCTGACGATGCGTGGAGACCGAAACCTTGCGCTCGTTCGCCAGCCAGGACAGAAATGCCTCGACTTCGCTGCTGCCCAAGGTTGCCGGGTGACGCACACCGTGGAAACGGATGAAGGCACGAACCCAGTGGACATAAGCCTGTTCGGTTCGTAAACTGTAATGCAAGTAGCGTATGCGCTCACGCAACTGGTCCAGAACCTTGACCGAACGCAGCGGTGGTAACGGCGCAGTGGCGGTTTTCATGGCTTGTTATGACTGTTTTTTTGTACAGTCTATGCCTCGGGCATCCAAGCAGCAAGCGCGTTACGCCGTGGGTCGATGTTTGATGTTATGGAGCAGCAACGATGTTACGCAGCAGGGCAGTCGCCCTAAAACAAAGTTAGACATCATGAGGGTAGCGGTGACCATCGAAATTTCGAACCAACTATCAGAGGTGCTAAGCGTCATTGAGCGCCATCTGGAATCAACGTTGCTGGCCGTGCATTTGTACGGCTCCGCAGTGGATGGCGGCCTGAAGCCATACAGCGATATTGATTTGTTGGTTACTGTGGCCGTAAAGCTTGATGAAACGACGCGGCGAGCATTGCTCAATGACCTTATGGAGGCTTCGGCTTTCCCTGGCGAGAGCGAGACGCTCCGCGCTATAGAAGTCACCCTTGTCGTGCATGACGACATCATCCCGTGGCGTTATCCGGCTAAGCGCGAGCTGCAATTTGGAGAATGGCAGCGCAATGACATTCTTGCGGGTATCTTCGAGCCAGCCATGATCGACATTGATCTAGCTATCCTGCTTACAAAAGCAAGAGAACATAGCGTTGCCTTGGTAGGTCCGGCAGCGGAGGAATTCTTTGACCCGGTTCCTGAACAGGATCTATTCGAGGCGCTGAGGGAAACCTTGAAGCTATGGAACTCGCAGCCCGACTGGGCCGGCGATGAGCGAAATGTAGTGCTTACGTTGTCCCGCATTTGGTACAGCGCAATAACCGGCAAAATCGCGCCGAAGGATGTCGCTGCCGACTGGGCAATAAAACGCCTACCTGCCCAGTATCAGCCCGTCTTACTTGAAGCTAAGCAAGCTTATCTGGGACAAAAAGAAGATCACTTGGCCTCACGCGCAGATCACTTGGAAGAATTTATTCGCTTTGTGAAAGGCGAGATCATCAAGTCAGTTGGTAAATGATGTCTAACAATTCGTTCAAGCCGACCGCGCTACGCGCGGCGGCTTAACTCCGGCGTTAGATGCACTAAGCACATAATTGCTCACAGCCAAACTATCAGGTCAAGTCTGCTTTTATTATTTTTAAGCGTGCATAATAAGCCCTACACAAATTGGGAGATATATCATGAAAGGCTGGCTTTTTCTTGTTATCGCAATAGTTGGCGAAGTAATCGCAACATCCGCATTAAAATCTAGCGAGGGCTTTACTAAGCTTGCCCCTTCCGCCGTTGTCATAATCGGTTATGGCATCGCATTTTATTTTCTTTCTCTGGTTCTGAAATCCATCCCTGTCGGTGTTGCTTATGCAGTCTGGTCGGGACTCGGCGTCGTCATAATTACAGCCATTGCCTGGTTGCTTCATGGGCAAAAGCTTGATGCGTGGGGCTTTGTAGGTATGGGGCTCATAATTGCTGCCTTTTTGCTCGCCCGATCCCCATCGTGGAAGTCGCTGCGGAGGCCGACGCCATGGTGACGGTGTTCGGCATTCTGAATCTCACCGAGGACTCCTTCTTCGATGAGAGCCGGCGGCTAGACCCCGCCGGCGCTGTCACCGCGGCGATCGAAATGCTGCGAGTCGGATCAGACGTCGTGGATGTCGGACCGGCCGCCAGCCATCCGGACGCGAGGCCTGTATCGCCGGCCGATGAGATCAGACGTATTGCGCCGCTCTTAGACGCCCTGTCCGATCAGATGCACCGTGTTTCAATCGACAGCTTCCAACCGGAAACCCAGCGCTATGCGCTCAAGCGCGGCGTGGGCTACCTGAACGATATCCAAGGATTTCCTGACCCTGCGCTCTATCCCGATATTGCTGAGGCGGACTGCAGGCTGGTGGTTATGCACTCAGCGCAGCGGGATGGCATCGCCACCCGCACCGGTCACCTTCGACCCGAAGACGCGCTCGACGAGATTGTGCGGTTCTTCGAGGCGCGGGTTTCCGCCTTGCGACGGAGCGGGGTCGCTGCCGACCGGCTCATCCTCGATCCGGGGATGGGATTTTTCTTGAGCCCCGCACCGGAAACATCGCTGCACGTGCTGTCGAACCTTCAAAAGCTGAAGTCGGCGTTGGGGCTTCCGCTATTGGTCTCGGTGTCGCGGAAATCCTTCTTGGGCGCCACCGTTGGCCTTCCTGTAAAGGATCTGGGTCCAGCGAGCCTTGCGGCGGAACTTCACGCGATCGGCAATGGCGCTGACTACGTCCGCACCCACGCGCCTGGAGATCTGCGAAGCGCAATCACCTTCTCGGAAACCCTCGCGAAATTTCGCAGTCGCGACGCCAGAGACCGAGGGTTAGATCATGCCTAGCATTCACCTTCCGGCCGCCCGCTAGCGGACCCTGGTCAGGTTCCGCGAAGGTGGGCGCAGACATGCTGGGCTCGTCAGGATCAAACTGCACTATGAGGCGGCGGTTCATACCGCGCCAGGGGAGCGAATGGACAGCGAGGAGCCTCCGAACGTTCGGGTCGCCTGCTCGGGTGATATCGACGAGGTTGTGCGGCTGATGCACGACGCTGCGGCGTGGATGTCCGCCAAGGGAACGCCCGCCTGGGACGTCGCGCGGATCGACCGGACATTCGCGGAGACCTTCGTCCTGAGATCCGAGCGCCTAGTCGCGAGTTGCAGCGCCGGCATCGTCGGCTGTTGCACCTTGTCGGCCGAGGATCCCGAGTTCTGGCCCGACGCCCTCAAGGGGGAGGCCGCATATCTGCACAAGCTCGCGGTGCGACGGACACATGCGGGCCGGGGTGTCAGCTCCGCGCTGATCGAGGCTTGCCGCCATGCCGCGCGAACGCAGGGGTGCGCCAAGCTGCGGCTCGACTGCCACCCGAACCTGCGTGGCCTATACGAGCGGCTCGGATTCACCCACGTCGACACTTTCAATCCCGGCTGGGATCCAACCTTCATCGCAGAACGCCTAGAACTCGAAATCTAACGTCCGTTCGGGCATCGAGGTCCATGTCGGGGTGGGACGGGCCCGTGGCTTCAAGATCACTTGCAGTCCGACCGCGATGTCTTGGTTGCGCGAGAGGTTGTCGATATCCTCCACTTCCATCATCAACCCTGGATAATGCCGCCGCCGTCATCGCCGCCGACGCCCGTGCCGGGCTTTTCGGGCCTGTCAGGCTTGCTCGGCCTTCAGCCTGCCTGGGCGAGATCTCCGGCGGACGGATTAACGGCGGAGCTTCGCCGCCTTTCGTGCGTGTGAAGGCCGAAGATAGTTCTCTCAAAAACATCCGTTTATGAGAGATACCAAATGTCATTTTCAGAAGACGACTGCACCAGTTGATTGGGCGTAATGGCTGTTGTGCA
>URVK01000151.1 GCA_900551305.1 uncultured Collinsella sp. | reverse complement strand
CGGCGGTAAAGACCAGGGTGTCCATGCCGCACATGGAGGTGGCCATCTCGGCGGCCTTAGCGGCAATCTTGTAGGCGAACATATCGAAGGCGAGCTGAGCCTCGGGGTCACCAGCAGCGGCGAGCTCCTCAACGTTGCGGCAGTCGTTGGTCTTGCCACCGGTCACAGCCAAAAGGCCAGACTTCTTGTTCATCATCTCGTCGACCTCGTCGAAGGTGTAGCCACCCTCGCGCTGCAGGTAGCACACGGTAGCCGGGTCGATGGAGCCGCAGCGGGTGCCCATCATGACGCCGTCGAGCGGCGTCAAGCCCATGGTGGTGTCCATGCACTTGCCGTCCTCGATGGCGCACAGGGAAGCGCCGGAGCCGATATGGCACACGACGACCTTGCGGGCCTCGCCGTTGGTCATCTCGGCGACCTTCTTGGAGATGTAGCGATAGCTGGTGCCGTGGGCGCCGTACTTACGGATGTGCAGCTTGTCGCAAACATCCTTGGGAAGGGCGTAGGTCTTGGCGACCTCGGGCATGTTGAAGTGGAAAGCGGTGTCGTAGACCGTGACGTTGGGCAGATCGGGATACTGCTCCAGGCAGTACTCGATAACGTTGGCCTCGGGGTTGTTGTGCAGCGGCGCCAGCGGGGCGACCTCGCGAATCTTGGCGAGGACGTCCTCGTCGACGAGGGAGGAATCACCAAAGTACCAACCGCCCTGAACGATACGGTGGCCAATGCCCTCGATCTTGACGCCGTTGGCCTCAAGGTCCTTCAGGACGACCTCGATGGCGACCTTGTGGTCGGGGAACTCGATGTTCTCGGTCACCTTCTTGGAACCGTTGGCAGCATGGGTGAAGGTACCACCGGTAAAGCAGACGCGCTCGCAGGAGCCCTTTGCGGACACCTTATGGGACTTGGTGTCGATGACCTGATACTTAAGGGTCGAAGATCCCGCGTTGACGACCAGAACGTTCATGTGTCTCCCTACTAACAGGCGGTGTGGCGCCGCCAGGTTACATACGCTTCAATAATAAACCCAAACGCCCTCGCGCTCGGGTTTATTGCGTTGATATATAAGTTATCGGTGCCTAAATACTCATGGCCTTTGACTTGTAAGACGAAATAGCGCGGGGATATACACCAGGGAAGAAATCCCGAGCGCAACAAGCAATACGACTCGAATGCCCGCGATGCTGCTCAACGCAGCATTGAACAGATAGAAAAGGATGGCACCCACCGCCACCATCTGGCTTTGGACCGAAATCAGTGAACAGCGCATCGAAGAATCGACAGCATTTTGAAAAATTGAGTATTTAATTGGAGCAAATAACGAGTACGCGACCGTCTGCAGTACATAGAACACGGGCAGCAAATAGACCGGAGTAAAGGGAATCAAAAACAGAGCAGCCAGGGAAAGGCGCACGATGCCGCAAATACGCGCAAAACGGCCCTTGTCGACATGAGCAATCACACTGGGCACAATAAGCCCCATGGAGGCCGAGGCAAGAAGCTGGACCGCAATGATCACACCCGAAGCGACGGCATTCATTCCGCGACCCGCAAGCAACAGTGAGAAAAAGTCTTCCAGGGCGACAAAAGCAAATGCCTGAGAGCAGTCCATGATGAACGCTGAACGAAGAATGCCGTTACGCGCAATAGCGGCACCGATCATCTTCGGGCTAATTCCACGCTTAGGTGTCGCTGTAGTGTCCCCTCTTCGCATCTCAGGAATGCAGACAACGACAACCAACGTCAACACCATTGCGATGATATCTGCCAAAAGACCAATGAGATACGCGCCAGCGGACGAAATGAAACCGCCCACACAAGCGGAGAGGGCATAAGAGGCATAGAAAACAAATCGCTCAACGACATTAAGCCTTACGAGCTGGTCCAGAGAGACGCTGTCAATGTAAATCGCTTCCATGGACCCGCTCATACATGCAGCGGCAAAACCTTTGAGAGCAAACGCGCCGATTAAAAGCAGAGGAGAACGGACGAGAAGCAGGGCGGCGTAGTATCCAAGCATCCCCACGACGCCAACGAGACCACTTGTCTTTCGTCCAAACCTATCGGCAATATAGCCAGTGGGAACTTCAAGGATGAACTTGCTCACTTGATATGCAATCATCATGCTAGAAATCGCCACCATCGAGAATCCGACGAATTCAAGGTAAACCGTCAGAAAATACAAAATGGTGCTGAAGTTCGACAGAAAAACAAACGTCATATAAAGCAAAACCGTACGGTTTTTCATGCTCCGCCCTCCAAGAGTCAACAATCTAAATCGGAATCTTGGAAAAGCATGAGGGCAAAGCCGTCAGTCATGTGTTACAAGGCGTCAACATTCACTTGACGACACGAGGCCAAATGGCCTCACGAAGCAAGATGACGCAATAGGTGAAGAAATACCGTCTGGTGTCGATCGGTCCAGGCATTTTGTCGATAGCAAAAGTAGATGGGCAAGGCTACGTCATGCGAACCTTCAATAGAGTACTCGCTCACTTCCGACCCATCTGATGCGAGAGAAGAGCCAGAAAAACCCAATATCAATCCCCCGGCTTGAAGAAACTCAGCCTGCGCTCTGTTTCCGTATTCGACGTCGCGGAAGCGGAAATTAACCAGCTGAGCTTCGGGGCATTGATTGATCGCATTGAGACAGGGCGACAAATTAATGGGAACAGCTAACCTGCCGCCCAGTAACTCACGAACGGTCATAGCACCCACAGATTGATGACCCGCTGGGCACGAAAGAACCTTGAGCTCCTTTTCACCCAAGTATTTCGAAGAAAGGACACTGTCCCTTGGTTCCTCAAATGAGATGGCCGCATCCGAAATGCCAAGCACAAGTGATTCAAAGCATGTAGCCGTTGGCTGATGCCACACATCAAGGTGAATCTGAGGGTGCGAGCTTTCAAACGAGTCGTACCAGTTTTCGGAAAAAAGACGCCCCCGCCCGTGAAGACAGGGGACGTAAAGACGAAAGTGGCCGTCGGGCGAAACGCCACCGTTCCCCGATTGGGTGTACTTTTTGAGATCGTCGACTTGTGCCAGGATCACGCGTGCACGACGCGCAAATTCTCTGCCCGCCGGAGACAAAACAGCCTCCCCCGCCGATCGGTCGAGCAAAACAATCTGATACTCAGATTCCAACTTTTTGATTGCCGACGAAACGGCCTGTGGGCTCACGTGAACGGCGCGAGCCGCTTTGCGCACGCCGCCGTAGTTCGCTACCGCTTGAAGGTATTCGAGTTGAGAAAGCTGCATAGGTTACTCCAAAGGCAGCCAAGGCGACGGGCTGTGCGTCCTCAGATGAGGCTCTCGCCCAGGTTTTTGCCGCCGAGGACGTGCATATGGAAGTGCATGACGGTCTGGCCGGCGTTGACGCCCTTGTTGGAGATGACGCGGAAACCGTCCTCCAAGCCCTTGGCCTTAGCGACCTCCTGGATGGCGTGAGCCATGGCGCCCATGGTCTCGGCAGGTACGTTGTCGGCGATGTCACTGTAGTGCTTCTTGGGAATCACGAGCGTATGGACCGGCGCCTGGGGATTGAGGTCGTCGAAGGCGATGACCTGGTCGTCCTCATAGACAACGGTCGAGGGGATCTCGTGGTTGGCAATTTTGCAGAAGATGCAATCGCACATGGTTGGTTCCTTTCTCACAGACCAAGGTAATTATATTTGGTCGGGATGGTTAGAACGAGAGGTTATCGTCCGTGTTGGCGGCTTCCCCGTCGGCGAGCACGTCGTTGCCGTCGACGTCCTTAAGGAGCACCGAGACCTTCTGCTCGGCATCGGACAAGCGGGTACGCAGGCTCTTGAGGAGCTCGACGCCGCGGGTATAGCTCTCAAGCGACTCCTCGAGCTCCATATCGCCCGACTCCAGGCTGCGGATAATAAGTTCCAGCTCCTGCGAAGCCTGCTTGTACGTAAGCTGCTCGACCGGGGTCTTCTCTGCCATATCTGTTTCCTTTCCTAAGGGTCTATCACTGTGAAACGCGGTCTACTCGACCGCGTTGACGGTTGCTGCCACGTTGCCGTCCGCCATGCACACGCGGATGGCGTCGCCGGGCTTAAAGTTCTTGGCGCTCGTGGCCACGCCATCATCGCTGTACGCGATGGAATAGCCGCGGGCAAGCACCTTGAGCGGCGACAGGGCATCGAGCGAGGCTGCCGCACGGCCCAGTTCGGACGCGGGTTTGCTGAGCATCGAACGTCCCTGATGCTCCAAACGGGAACTCGCAAGCGTGAGCGCATGGCGCTTACCATCGAGCCCCGAGGTGCTTGTAACCAGACGCTCAGGCAGACGCTCGAAGTTGGAGCGAAATGTCCCAACCGAACGCGTTACGGCGCCGGACAGACGA
>URVK01000150.1 GCA_900551305.1 uncultured Collinsella sp. | reverse complement strand
AAGGCCCCGGGCGGCCGGCGGGGAGCCAGAACATAGCCCCCACCCCCACCCCCAGTCGCCACGGAGGTATCTCCCTCCTCCGTGGCGGCGCTTTTGTGCGTAGGCGAGAAGGGTTCGCCACGAAACCGGCCCATCTACTACGTTTAGCCCCTTACCCCCAACCATGCCAAAAAACGCGAAAACAAAACCGCAGGTAGAACGCCTGCGGTTTTGTTCAAAACGAAGGTATGGTCAGGGGTATCGAGTCAAACGTAGTAGATGGGCCGATTTCGTGGCGAGCGGTTCCGGCTGATCCCTTGGGGACGGAGGAAGACGGATCATTTTGGTCCCGCGAGGCTTGCAGGGGCACTCGTGCAGGGCCGCCCGAACAAAACTATGTCGGTTTACTACGATGAATTCGACATTTCCGACCATGACTGCATTTTTCTAAATATTGCAAGCGTTCTACCTGCGGTTTTGCAAGCGCGCAATTTACCGTGGTCGAAGGCGGGCGATTCATCGTAGTAAACCGGTATAGTTTTGAAATGGCATTAAATCGGTAGCAGCCATTTTGCTATGCCGGGGCGGTCGGCCGTTGGGTAATTACCCTCGCAGATAGGCGATGGCGATTTGGGTGCGGTTGCGCAGGCCCATTTTGGCAAGGATCGAGCTGATGTGGTTGCGTACCGTGCCTTCGCCCATATAGGCGGTGGCAGCAATCTCCTTGTTGTCGAGGCCGCGGGCGATGAGCTCTGCGACTTCGAACTCGCGGTCGGTCAGGCTGGCAAAGGCGGCGGGCCGGCGAGGCGTGTCGGCCTCGGACCCCGCCCCATCAAAGTCGATATCCTCGATCGCCTTGCCCTCGAGTACGCGTTTGCCGTCCATGACCTGTGTCAACGCGGGAGGGATGGCAGCGACGTCGGTTTTAATCAAGTAGCCGCGCGCGCCCAGTTTGAGCGCCGACACAATGTACTCGTCATCCG
The DNA here is from genome assembly GCA_900551305.1 of uncultured Collinsella sp. Classification (GTDB taxonomy): domain Bacteria; phylum Actinomycetota; class Coriobacteriia; order Coriobacteriales; family Coriobacteriaceae; genus Collinsella. Next base: position 3,396 of record URVK01000150.1, on the reverse strand, counting down.
AGAATGTCGTCAGAAACACCACACGCGCCGAAGGGTCGCGCTCGAGGATCTCGCGTGCCGCCGAAAGGCCGTAGCGCCCTGGCATCTGAATGTCGAGCAGCGCGATATCGGGTGCGTGCTCGGCGTAGAGCGCCGCCGCGTCGTCGCCGTCGGCACCGGTGCCCACCACCTCTATCTGCGGCTGAGCGCCCAGGATAATCTTGAGTGAATCGACCACCAGACGGTCGTCGTCGACAACGATGAGCCTCATCGGTCCTCATCTCCTTGTTGTTTGGGAACGGTGGCAAACACCCGCCAGCCGCCGGCGCCGACACGCGGGCCGGCGGTGAAGGTGCCGCCAAGCGCCTCGATGCGCTCGCGCATGGAGGCGAGCCCCATGCCCTCCGCGGCACCGCGGCTGTTTGCTTGGACCCCGCCCGCGCCATCGTCGGTAACGATGAGCTGGTAAAATGACGGATGCTCCATGCATCGTACAGTGACGGTCTGGGCGCAAGCGTGGCGCAAGCTGTTGGAGAGCGCCTCGCGCAGGACCGCCGCAAAGCAGTTGGCGACGTTTGCGGGTGCATGCTCGGTCATAACTTCAAGCTCAATCTGCGGACTGCCGTCCGAGCACGCGCCTTCGACAATGCGTTCGAGCTGCACGGAAAGGTCGACAGCGTTGTCGTTGAGCGCGTGGACGCTGGTGCGCACAAGCTGGAGCGCCTCGTCAACCGTGCATTTAACGTCGGCGAAATCGGCGGCGACGCCAGGCTCGTCGGCGTGGACCACGCGTAGGGCTTCGGCCTGCAGTGAAGCGCGCGTGAGCTGGTGGCCCACGTTATCGTGGATTTCGCGCGCGATGCGGGCGCGTTCGGCGAGCGTCGCGAGCTCGACTTCGTAGTCCTGGCGGTCGGCGAGGTCGCGGTTGCGTGCCTCGAGTGCCAGGGCGCGTTCTTGCAGCTTGTCGCGGGTGCGACGCATGCGTTCCTGTTCGCGCTCCAGCTGCGCGGTGCGCAGCGACAGCAACGTGGCGGCGACCGAAAGGATGGCGGTTAGCAGCAGCGTTCGGGTGGTGAGCGCGCCGCCGCGAAGGTCCGCGACAAGCGCGCAGACAAACACGGCGCCAATCGCCAGCGCGGGCCAGATGCGTTCACGGCGCACGCGTCGCACGATGTCATAGAAGGCAAGGGGTGCGAACGGCATAAATGACGGCACGAAGACGGCCGCGATGATGTAAGCGTAGCTCGCGGCCTCGCTCGCGCGATGGGCGCGGTTTCCCTGTGCGACCTCGGCCAGTGAGGTGGCAATAACGCCAAGGCAAAACGCCGCAACCAGACGAGCGTCCACAGCAAGGCCCGTGGCGGCTACGATACAGCACGCCAGCACGATCGATTTGTCGAATAGCCTGTTCATACGGGTATTGTACGCGATGCCGCGCACGGGGGAGGCGCCACCCGGAGCAACCGTGACATTCCTCCCGCGCGGCAAATCGGGGGCGTCGGCAGGTCGCACGACCAAGCCCCGCACTCGTGACAAAGCTCACTGGTGCGCGCCGGCGGCTCCTGCGATGATGCAATCGTACCGGGCCGCAACCAACAGAAGGGCCGCCTCATGACAGATATCGTCCACGTCGAAAACCTCGTCAAGCGCTACGACGATCTTATCGCGCTCGACCACTTTAACCTGAGCATCGCCCCCGGCGAGATCTTTGGCCTGCTGGGCCCCAACGGCTCGGGTAAGACCACGTCCATCAACTGCATCCTGCAGCTGCTTGCCTACGACAAAGGCACCATCGAGCTGTTCGGCGAGCCCATGACGCCCGCCCGCTACGACCTCAAGCGCCGCATCGGCGTGGTGCCGCAGCAGGTGGCGGTGTTCGACGAGCTCACCGTGCGCGAAAACATCGACTATTTCTGCAGCCTTTACGTTAGCGACCGCAAGCGCCGCCGCGCGCTGGTGGACGAGGCGATCGACTTTGTCGGCCTGGGCGACTTTACCAAGTTCCGCCCCGGCAAGCTCTCGGGCGGCCTGGCGCGTCGCCTCAACATCGCCTGCGGCATCGCGCACAAGCCCGAGCTGATCTTTTTTGACGAGCCCACGGTGGCGGTCGACCCGCAGAGCCGAAACGCCATCCTGGAGGGCATTTGCCGCCTGCGCGACGAAGGTGCCACGGTGGTGTATACCAGCCATTACATGGAGGAAGTCGAGCAAATCTGCAGCCGCATCATGATCATGGACGGCGGGCGCGTGCTGGCGCAGGGCACCAACGACGAGCTCAAGCGCATGATCCAGATGGGCGAGCGCGTGACCGTCGAGGTCGGCGCCGTCGAGACCGCCACGGTCGAGCGCCTGCGCGCCCTCGAGCACGTGCTCAGCGTCGAGCTGTCCGGCGGCGAGCTCGTCTGCACCTGCGAGGCGAGCCCGCACAACCTGGTGGACATCCTCGACACGCTGCGCGCTGCCGACGTGGCACTCGGCCGCGTGTGGAGCGAACCGCCGACCCTCAACGACGTGTTCCTCGAGATCACCGGCCGCGAGCTGCGCGACTAGGGGGCAGTCATGTTCAACACCATCATCACCACGGTCAAGACGCTGCTGCGCCGGCCGAGCACGTGGGTCTGGGGCGCTCTCTTTCCCATCGCACTTTCCACGATGTTCATGTTTATGTTTGCGAACCTCAGCTCCGACGGCAAGATCGACCCGGTGCCGGTTGCCGTCGTGGCGGACGAGGCTTGGGACGCTTCGACCTTTAAGGGCGTGGCGACGTCGCTTGCCAAGGAAGACAACGATCAGCTGCTCGAGATCCACGAGCTCGACGACGCAGCCGATGCGAACCGTGCGCTTAAGGCCGGCGAGGTTGCGGGCATCTATACGGTCGACGACGCAGGCGTACCCAAGCTCACACTGCTATCGAGCTACGACAGCTCGCGCGCATCATCGGTGCTCACCGATCGCAGCATCCTGGAGACGGTGGCAAGCTCGTATACACAAAATGCCGAGCTCATGTCCCAGATTGCCCAGGACAACCCGGCGGCACTTGCCGACCCCGAGGCGGTTGCGCGCGCCCTGTCGCTCGAGGGCGGCACCCGTCGCGTGAGCCTTACGCGCACCACGCCCGACGGCACGGTCATCTACTATTACGCGCTTTTTGGCCTGGTCGCGATGATGTCTGCCGAGTTTGCCGCCTTGAGCGTCGTCGATTTGCAGCCCAATCTGTCGGGCCTTGGCGCGCGTCGCTGCGTGGGCGGTCTTTCCAAGACGGCGTCGCTGGCCGGCATCTTTGTCGGCTCGTGGCTGGTTTCCTTCGCCTCGATGGCGATCGCAATCGGCTACGTGCGCCTGGTCGTGGGCGTCGACTTTGGCGGGCGCGAGGGGCTGTGTCTGGGGGGGGGGGCGCCCTCCGCGCGCGGTTGAACA
>URVK01000149.1 GCA_900551305.1 uncultured Collinsella sp. | reverse complement strand
GTGCCATCGGCCATTCACTCCGGCGGCGTCGCTGGCGTCGACGATATTACGCAGGGTCTGCCTACGGTCAGCCGTATGTTCGATATCGTCGGCAACGTCAACGAGAAGATCCTGGGTCGCGAGGCCGAGCTGGCTCCGTACTCCGGCCACCTCTCGATTAAGCCCGAGAAGTCCGAGTACGTGCTGACGCTCACCGACTCCGAGGATCACACCCGTGTCCTCGACGAGCGTCGCGTCCCCGCTTCGGTGCGCTTTATGCCCGAGATCGAGGACGGCTGCGAGGTTCGCGCCGGCGACCAGATCACCAAGGGCTTCGTCAACTTCCGCAACCTGCGCAAGCTGACCGACATCGAGTCGACGATGCACACCTTCGTCGAGAGCGTCAAGGACGTCTACACCAGCCAGGGCGTCGACCTGAACGACAAGCACATCGAGGTGCTCGCACGTCAGATGCTGCGTCGCGTTCAGATCACCAACCCCGGCGACTCCAAGTACCTGCTTGGTCAGTACGTCGACCGCTACGAGTTTGCCGACGAGGTCGAGCGCGTTGCCCGTCTGGGCGGTCAGGCTCCCGTGGCCGAGCCCGTCATCCTGGGTACGCTCAAGGTCGCGTCCAACATCGACTCCTGGCTGTCGAGCGCTTCGTTCATCCGTACCGCTGGCGTCCTTACCGAGGCTGCCATCGAGGGCAAGGTCGACCACCTGCTCGACCTTAAGTCCAACGTCATCGTCGGTAAGAAGACCCGGGCTGGTACTGGCCTCAAGCCGTACGCCAACGCCAAGCTGACGTATCGCACGGCCGACGGCTACGTGGACATCGACGGCCCGGCTTCGCCCAACGCCAAGTCGCTGCCCGAGTGGGCTCCTGTGGAGCTCAAGGACCTGGACGAGCAGCTCCCGCAGCAGCTCGACTGGGCCGGCTACGACGAGTTCGGTGGTGCTGACGGTTCGTTCACTCGCAACGGCCACACCATCTCCGCCGAGAAGGCTCGTCTGTACCTGTTCGACGATCTGGGCGTGTCGCAGCGCTGGACCAACAAGTTCAGCGAGGTCGGCATCGAGACGGTCGGCGACCTGGTTGGCAAGTCCGAGGAGGATCTGCTGCGCATCGATGGCATCGGTGCCAAGGCGATCGAGGAGCTCCGTGACGGCCTCGAGGCCCACGATCTGCTCTACATCCTCGAGAACAACGACGACGTTGCCGACGAGGAAGACCTCTCGCAGCTGCTGCAGATGGTCTTTAGCCCCGACGGTCCGGACGATATCCTGCTGGGTACCTCCGCTCCGACGCATCACGCCGACGCCGACGAGGAGCTCCTGGGCGCCCCGATCGACGACAAGAAGGCTCCCGCCAACGGTGCCATCAACGAGGACATGGCTTCCCTCGACGAGCTGCTCAACCAGCTCGTGGACACCGACGACGCCGAAGAGGCCAAGGACAACGACGAGGAGTAACTAGTTCCGCCGTTCTAACGAACGGCGGCGACCTCCGTCGCTGCGCAGCCCCCAGAGCTACAATCTGTCATTCAAAAGGCAGGGCATGACCAAAAGGTCAATGCCCTGCCTTTTTCATGCCACCTTGTACGCTCTGGGGGCCGCTCGCTTATGCGCGCTCAACCTGTTGCGTTTCGTTAACCCCTTGGGGACGGAGGAAAACGGATCATTTTGAGGTGCGATTTCGGAAGTATGCGTCAAAATCTTGATGGGTCGACCACACCGCATATGCTCAAGCGCTCTACCTGCAGGTTTGTTATCGCAAAACCCCTGTGCGCTCAGCAAGATCAAAATTTGCCGCATACTTCCGAAGACGCCGCCGATTTCCATGAGACAGATGAGAGCAGATTACCGCTGGAGCGCGACGTTTCCCCAGATAAAACCGATCAAAAAAACCTGTCCCTATTTGGAAGGGAACGTTGCCCCGACAAGCACGTCGGATTCCCGGCCCGGGCGGCCCGCTGTTTAAGTTTGTCGCGAGTTCCGCACGCAAAGGAAAGCACTTAATGTGCTTTCCGTCTTGCGCAGGACTGTAGAGCAGCAAACTTAAACAGCGGGCCGCCCGGGCCGGGAATCCGCCCCCGCGCACAGAAGGGGATTCCTTTTGTGTAGGCTTTGCGGAAATATGCCCATTTTGGGATACGCCCGGCGGCGTGGTCTGTTGACGGCACAGCTAACGCCACGTATCCTATCGAACTGCGTGTTTCGTAGGGGGATGCTGACCCCTCGATTCAAGCCGTTGCACTTTACAGAAAGCTGGAATCATTCGAGAAGGAGTACGCTTTGCCTACTATTAACCAGCTGGTTCGCCAGGGCCGTCGTTCCGTGCCCAAGAAGTCCAAGAACGCTGCTCTGCAGCACAACTCCCAGAAGCGCGGCGTGTGCACCCGCGTCTTCACCACGAGCCCCAAGAAGCCGAACTCGGCTCTTCGTAAGGTTGCCCGTGTTCGCCTCGTCAACGGCATCGAAGTTACTGCTTACATCCCGGGTGAGGGCCACAACCTGCAGGAGCACTCCATCGTGCTCGTCCGCGGCGGTCGTGTCCGTGACCTCCCTGGTGTCCGTTATCACGTCATCCGTGGCGCCTACGACGCTGCTCCGGTCCAGAACCGTATGCAGGCCCGTTCCAAGTACGGTGCTAAGCGCCCCAAGGCTAAATAAGCCAGATAACGTTTTGATACTTTCGCCGTGTGCCGCCTAAGCGCCGCACGGTAGACACTTAAGGAGATTTCACATGCCGCGTCGTGCAGCAGCTAATCGTCGTGAGGTTCAGCCTGACGCCGTTTACAACAACCGCCTGGTGACTCAGCTCATCAACAAGGTCCTTCTTGACGGCAAGAAGGCCACCGCTGAGCGCATCGTTTACACCGCTTTCGAGATCGTTGCCGAGAAGTCCGAGGGTGGCGACGCTCTCGCTACCTTCAAGAAGGCTATGGACAACGTCAAGCCCACGCTCGAGGTTAAGCCCAAGCGTGTCGGTGGCGCAACCTATCAGGTCCCGATGGAGGTCAACTCCCGTCGTTCCACCGCTCTGGGTATCCGCTGGATCGTCAACTTCTCCCGCGCTCGCAAGGAGAAGACCATGGCCGAGCGTCTCGCCAACGAGATCCTCGACGCTTCCAACGGCCTGGGCGCTTCCGTCAAGAAGCGTGAGGACGTCTTCAAGATGGCCGAGGCCAACCGCGCGTTCTCTCACTATCGTTGGTAAGTTAAGGTAAGGAACTAACATGGCTAAGCCTAAGTACAAGCTTTCCGATACCCGTAACATCGGCATCATGGCCCACATCGATGCCGGTAAGACCACCACGACCGAGCGTATTCTTTACTACACCGGTAAGACTCACAAGATCGGTGAGGTCCATGAGGGCGCTGCCACCATGGACTGGATGGTTCAGGAGCAGGAGCGCGGCGTAACCATTACCTCCGCTGCTACCACGTGCTTCTGGAACAAGGACGGTAAGGACTACCGCATCCAGATCATCGACACCCCGGGCCACGTTGACTTCACCGCCGAGGTCGAGCGCTGCCTGCGCGTCCTCGATGGCGCTGTCGCCGTCTTCGACGCCGTTGCCGGCGTTCAGCCCCAGTCTGAGACCGTTTGGCGTCAGGCTTCCACCTTCAACGTCCCCCGCATCGCCTTCATCAACAAGTATGACCGCGTGGGCGCTGACTTCTTCAACGCTATCGAGACCATGAAGGATCGTCTCGACGCTAACGCCGTGGCCGCTCAGGTCCCGATGGGCGCCGAGGACAACTTCTGGGGCGTCATCGACCTGGTCACCATGACTGCATGGGACTTCAAGGCCGACCAGACTGGGGTCCCCCCCCCCGAGCCGATGGACGAGATCCCGGCTGAGTTCGCCGACATCGCTGCCACCAAGCGCGAGGAGCTCCTCGACGCTGCTGCCAGCTTTGACGACGAGCTCATGGAGAAGATCCTCATGGAGGAGGACTTCACCGTCGAGGAGCTCAAGGCGGCTCTGCGTAAGGGCGTTCTGGCCAACGAGCTCAACCTCGTCTTCGTGGGCTCCGCCTACAAGAACAAGGGCGTTCAGGAGCTGCTCGACGCTGTCGTCGACTACCTGCCCAGCCCGCTCGACGTTGAGGCTGTCACCGGTACCGATCCGGACACCGGCGAGGAGATCCAGCGTCATCCTTCCTTCGACGAGCCCTTCTCCGGCCTGGTCTTCAAGATCATGACCGACCCGTTCGTCGGTAAGCTCACCTATGTCCGCGTTTACTCCGGCCGTGCCGAGTCCGGCTCCTACGTGGTCAACGCTTCCAACGGTCAGCGCGAGCGCCTCGGCCGCATCCTCGAGATGAACGCCGCCGAGCGTATCGACCGTGACGACGCCGCTGCCGGCGACATCATCGCTTGCGTCGGCTTCAAGAACTCCACCACCGGTGACACCCTGTGCGCCGAGG
>URVK01000148.1 GCA_900551305.1 uncultured Collinsella sp. | reverse complement strand
GTGGCGCTCTCGAGGACGCGGCAGTCGGCCGGGACGGAGTCGCCCGCCTCGAGCATGAGGACGTCGCCGGGCACGAGCTCGGCGCTCGGCAGATGCACGAGCTTGCCGTCGCGCAGCACCTTGGACTGCGCCGCGCTCATTTCCTGCAGGGCCTCGAGGGCCTCCTCGCTCTTGGCTTCCTGGACCACGCCCAGCACCGAGTTGACGATAACGACGAACATGATAATGGCGACATCGGCAAAGTCCGCCTCGCCCTTGACCATGCCCGTGAGCGCGCTGATGACGGCGGCAACGATCAGCATGATGACCATAGGGTCGGCCATCTGCTCAAAGAAACGCTTCCACAGCGGCGTCTTCTCGGCTTCCTCGAGCTTGTTAGGGCCTGTCTTGGCAAGGCGCGCCGACGCCTCGCCGTTGCTCAGGCCGAGGTTCTCATCGACACCTTGGTCGCTGAGCACCTCCGCCGCGGCGGACAGGTATTCCTTTTGCATATAGAGTCCCCTCCTGGGATTCGGGCCACTCAGCAGATTGATGCCCGATCATAATTCCCAGGAGAAGGGCAAGGGCTCATCAAGGCTGCCGTGCTGAGCGGCAGTTGATAGTGGAGCTATGGTACCCCAAAGCGACGCGTCTAGCCAAAACATTCCATCTGGAAACACGGCACAGGCGCAACGGTGCAGACAGTGTGATGCTCAACATTGATAAAACGTTTTTTCTTCGGCGCATCGTCAGACTGAAATATCGCCCAGATAGCAGCGGTTAGAACGGTTGGTAAAGTTTTTGCATATACCGTTTTTCCGCAAAAAATGAACTTCTAATTCGGCATACGGTCGATTTTTTGGGGTATTCGGTCGGCATTTCGTTATAATCATCTCAGTTTTATTTCTTATGGTTTATCTATCAGCGCAAGACGATGTCAGATGGAGGTCTGAATGTACAAGCGCACCAAGATTGTATGCACCATGGGTCCCGCCTGCGATAGCGACGAGACCATCCGCGAGATGATCAAGGCGGGCATGAACGTCGCCCGTTTTAACTTCTCGCACGGCTCCTACGACGAGCACCACGGTCGCATCGAGCGCGTCCGCCGTATTTCCAAGGAGCTCGGCATGCCCGTCGGCATCCTGCTCGACACCAAGGGCCCCGAGGTCCGCACCGGCCTTTTGGTCGATGGCAAGAAGGTTGCCGTCAAGACCGGCGACAAGATCGTCGTCACCGCTCAGCCCACGTCCGAGGATTTCCACGGCACCGCTGAGCACATCTCCCTCGATTACCTGGCTCTGCCCTCCGAGGTCGAGAAGGGCTCCCTCATCCTGATCGATGACGGCCTGGTTGCCCTCGAGGTCGAGTCCGTCGACGGCCAGGACATGACCTGCGTCGTTAAGAACGACGGCCTGATCGGCGAGCGCAAGGGCGTCAACATGCCCAACGTCAACATCTCGCTGCCCGCCATCACCGAGCGCGATCGTCAGGACATCCTCTTTGGCCTGACCGAGAACATCGACTACATCGCCGCTTCCTTCATCCGTGACGGCGAGTCCGTCCGCGGCATCCGCGAGCTTTGCCGCGAGAACGGCGGCGAGCACGTGACGATCTTCCCGAAGATCGAGTGCGCCCTGGGCGTCGAGAACTTCGACGAGATCCTCGAGGCTTCCGACGGCATCATGGTCGCCCGTGGCGACCTGGGCATCGAGATCAAGCCCGAGCTCGTTCCCCACATCCAGAAGGAGATCATCGCCAAGTGCAACGCGGCCTACAAGCCCGTTATCACCGCTACGCAGATGCTCGACTCCATGCAGCAGAACCCGCGCCCGACGCGCGCCGAGGTTGCCGACGTTGCTAACGCCATTTACGACGGCACCGACGCCGTTATGCTGTCCGGCGAGTCCGCTGCCGGTAAGTACCCGGTCGAGGCCGTTAAGATGCAGGCCAGCATCGCTCTCGAGACCGAGAAGTACCTCCCGGCCCACGCTCCGCTCGAGGTTCCGGCTGACGCTCACGGCACCCGCGTCGTCAACAACGTTGTGGGTATGTCCGCTGTGAACATGGCTACCACCGTTGGCGCCAAGTGCATCACCGTGCCGACGACCACCGGTCGTACCGCTCGCCTGATCTCGCACTTCCGTCCCAACATGCCGATCTGCGCATTCTCCCGCCACGAGTGGGCCGTCCAGCAGATGATCATGTACTGGGGCGTTATCCCGCACCAGGCCGAGATTACCCAGGGCACCGTCAACGGCACGATCGTCAAGGCGATCGAGACCGCCAAGGAGCTCGGCTACGTCGAGGCCGGCGACCTGACCGTCGCTACCGCCGGCGATCCCCGCATGAGCGTCCAGCTCGAGGACAAGGTCTCCTCGACCAACGTCGCTTACGTCGCTCAGGTGCGCTAAATCGCACTTGCAAGCAGATTTGCATTGCAAAGGGCCCGGAAGGCATTGCCTTCCGGGCTTTTTTAAGACCTTCTTCATATGCCGCCTCATCGATTTGCGTTCAGTCGCAAGCCTCTCCGATGCCGAGCGCACCACCGAAGACGCCTGCGACGGGAGCTGTTGGTCAATTGGGATGAACTGTTCTCCGTAAAGCCGGCCGGCTAGCAGCTAGCGATCAGGGGGACTGCCGGAACGTCAGAAGCAGCAACGCGAGCCGCAAAGCCTGCCTCGGTCAGCTCGATGACCTCGGTAAACGTTGAGTCGAAGAACTCCTCAGTTAGCAGGCGATACGGCGGATGATCGGGCTCGCCGGGGTTTTCGCGTACAATCTCGTGCATAACGCCGATGGTCTTGAGCACATATTCTTTATGGATGGGATACTGCCCAAAACGCGTCGCGGCGGTATACAGGCGATCGGTCGCACGCGGGATGGAAACAATGCCGAGCGTCTTGCCAAACCAGTCAAAGTCGCCTTGCTTTTTAATGCGGAACTCCTCACATGGCTTGCCGCCGTGCGCCTCCAGGTACTGATTCACGCGCGTATTCCATACGGTATCGGCCACCAGATGCGACCAGACGCCCAGTGTTAAATCGAGCAGCGACTGCGCCACATCTTCGGACGCAAGCGAGAACTCGCAGGTGCCGGGACCGGCAACCGGCTCGGCATCCTTGTAACGCTGGGGATAGTGCACGCGGTTCAGTCGCTCGCGTTCCTCGATAATCGAGGTCGCTGCGGCCGGCGCACCGGTGGGCGAACTATTAAGCAACGGTGCCACATAGGTATCCCAGAACTCATGCTCACGAGGCTTAGGGATGGGCTCAGGCTTGGCAAAGTGCGTAATGCGGTACGGGATGGGATCGGCGATGCCAGGGACCATATAGCCCACGAAGATATCCGGAACCACGCAGCCAAACAAAAAGGCATTGCGGTCGCGCACGCTATTGGCAAGCGCACCGGTGCGCTCCAGCAAACGCTCCGTCTGAGCGATATGAATGTTCCAGCTTGGCATAGCCACCCCCATAAAAACCTGGATAACTATACCATCACGGCAAAGCCGCGCGGGCGGCTACGCACGCTCTACGCAGCAACTAGTCCGTAGCACCGCTTTCGGTTCCATACGACGGCGAAGGTGCCTCGACCACATGGTGGTATCGATCGATATAGATGGCGCGGGCACCCAGGCGTCGCACCAAATCCTGATGATGTGTACTCATCAAGACCGTCTTACCGGCAGCAACATAGGCCAGCAGGAAGTTGACCACGATGTCGCAAGAGTCCTCGTCAAGTCCATTGGTAGGCTCGTCGAGCACCAGGATATCGGGGTTCATCGACACGACGGCAGCCAGCGCAACACGCTTCTTTTGCCCGCCCGAAAGCTGATAAGGCGAGGCATCGACCAGATCGGTAACCTGGAACAGTTCCATGGCATCGCGCACGCGGCGCTCGAGCTCGTCTGCCGGCAGCCCCATCTGCGCGGGACCAAAAGCAACTTCCTCGCCCACCGTAGCGCAAAAGAGCTGGGCATCGGCATTCTGGAACACAAAGCCCACGCGCTGATGAAAACGCTGAGCAGCCGCGGAATCCTTTAGAAACGCCGCATCGATCACATGCCCGTCGAACAGGTATGCCCCTGCGTCCGCGAGCTCAAGGCCGTTGATAAGGCGCATGATCGTCGTCTTGCCGCAGCCGTTGGGACCGAGCAGGGCAACGAGTTCACCACGATCGACCTGCAGCGACACACCATCGACAACCGTATGCCCCGCATAGGAGAACACCACGTCGCGCAGCTCGATGAGCGGCATGGCCTCGGCGCGCGCGCCGTTCGTGCCCGCCGCACTATTCATATCGATCGTCAAAACGTCGCCCTTCCCTATTTGCATCCCCAGTCGAAACCAGCAGCGTCTACAGCACGGCGCACAACACTGCCAGCAGCGCCACGCCGGCCGCATAGACCGCATCGCGCCAGCCAAACCCGACACGCGCGGGCGCCGGATACGCACCGGCAAAGCCGCGGCAAAGCATAGCCTCGTCCATCGCGCGGCTGCATTCCATCGCCTTGATAAACGTCATGCCCATGATACCCGCCAGCGAGTCGGTGCGCGAAAAACCCGCAGGCGCACGACCCACGCTGCGC
>URVK01000147.1 GCA_900551305.1 uncultured Collinsella sp. | reverse complement strand
GATGAATCTGTCGGTCGGGCTCCTCGGCAAGAACCATATCGCGAGCCGTGGCTGCCGCATTGTAGCTGCCCGACACGCCCTCAGAGATCGGCATGCAGATGGTCTTGTCTGCCAATTTGAAGAGCTCGGCCCACTCCCCTACGCTGGGACAAGCGCTCGAAGAAGCGTTCGTCTCCGCCTGAACAGCGCAGTTGAGCTCATGCACATCGAGCGAAAGGTCATCGACGAATTCACGCTCCCCCACTCGAATTTTGAGGGGCGCAAATGCAAAGGTGGTATGGGGCGCGGTCGGTTGCCAATCGCGGAGGTTACAGCTTGAATCGGAGATAAGTGCCCAGCTCATAGAGGGTCCTTTCTAATTGTTCCCATTCAATTATAGCCATCTTGCAAATTGAATGTACGGCTATCTAGTTTTGAATACTAGATAGCCGTACAAGATTAGAGAAAAAAGAATGGACCTCGCGACTTAAAGCCACGAGGTCCACATTCACACGCTGTGTAAGATGACTTAATAGCGCACGAAGATGTAGTTATTGTTCATGCCGGCGGCAACGGAGCTGATGATGACACCCGTGTTGTAGTCGGAAGCATGAATCATCTGACCACCACCGATGTAAATGCCGGTGTGGTACGAGTTGACCACAACGTCACCGGGCTGCGGATCGGACACACGCGTCCAGCCCATAAAGATACCCGTGGTGCCCAGGCGGCAATAGCGACCAGTGAGGCAATAGCTAACAAAACCAGAGCAGTCGAAGCTGTTCGGGCCAATTCCGCCCCAGGAATAAGCGCAACCAAGCTTACTGTATGCACGCGAGACAACAGAACCGCCGTCGACGGACTGGCTCGGAGCAGACGGCGTCGGAGCCGGAGCAGGCGTGGAGGGCTGCGGCGTCGGAGCAGGTGCCGGCGTAGGAGCCGGAGTGTTGCCGCCCTGGTTGTTGTTATTGCTGGTCTGGCCACCGTTGTTGGTGTTCTCGGTCGTACCGGCAGTCTCGTTGCTCACCGTGGCCTTCTCGGCGGTGCTGGCGTTGATGCCGGCCTGCAGCGCGGCGTTGGCCTCGGCCTCGGCGGCAAGCTCGGCCTGCAGCTGCGAATCCAGGGAGTTTACGACGCTCTGGGCTTCAGCCTGCTGGGCGTTAAGCTCGTCGACCTTCTTTTGCGTGGCGGCGACGTTCTTCTCCTGCTCGGCCTGCTTATCGGTGAGCTGCTGCTTAAGCTCCTTGACCTCTTGAATGGTCTGAGCTTGCTTATCGGAAACTTTGCCGTAGTAGAACAGACGGTTGAGCATATCGCTCAGGTCATCGACACCCGTCAGAACCTGAAGCAGGCTCAGACCGCCGGTTTTGTACTCGCCGGCGACATAGGTCGAGAGCTTGGCCTGACCATCGGCGATCTCCTGCTGCTTTTGCGTGATCTCGCCAGCAGTCTGATCGAGCGCCTGCGTCTGCGTTGCGAGCTCATCGTAAATCTGCTGGGTTTGGGTACCGATCTGCTCGAGCTTCGTACGAGCAGCGGCAAGGTCGGATGCGGTATCGGCGTAGGCAGGAGCCGCGAGGCCCAAGCCCAAAACACAAGCGAGGGTTGCCGTAGCAGCGCAGCGTGCCATGTTTTTGTGCGTGTTTGCTGTGCGCATGTAGCTTCCTTTCCAGTAACTAAGGGTAACGGCTAGTCCACCGTCACCAGGCTAAAGAGCTCCACACCGTCATCAGACGGCGTGAGCTTCTCGCGCGGGTTGAGAAACGCAAGCTCAAGGATACAACCGTAACCGACAAGCTTTGCGCCCATATCTCGCACCAGTTTACCTGTTGCCTCGACGGTTCCGCCCGTCGCGACCAAGTCGTCCAGAATCAACACGGTATCTTTAGAGCTGATAGCGTCGGCATGGATCTCAATGGAATCCGTTCCGTACTCGAGCTCATAGCTCTGGCTCACAGTCTTGCGCGGTAGCTTGCCCGGTTTACGTGCGGGAACAAAGCCGGCGCCAAGGGCTACAGCTACCGGTACGCCAGCCATAAAGCCGCGAGCCTCGGGACCCACGACCTTGGTGATTCCCATGCCGGCAAAGTGCTCGGCGAGGGCATCGGTCATGGCTTTGAGCGCCTCGGGATTGCCAAAGAGCGGCGTGATGTCTTTAAAGATGACTCCGGGCTCGGGATAGTCGGGGATGTCGACGATATGAGATTCGAAGTCGTACATTGCATGACCTTTCAATGGGTTCCCGAAATTTCAGCAGCGGTTATTTGCCCGCGGTGGCGGTGCCGGATTGCGAAGGGGGGACGACCTTGAGCGGCTTGACGAGAGAATCCTCGTGCGAAGCCGGCGCGGCTATCTCTTCGTTTTTGGCCTTGGTGGACTCGGAGCGAGTGATTTCCTCATCGAGTGCATCGATGTCGGCGTCCTCGACCACGGCGTTGAGCGACTCAAAAACGCGGTTCTTGAGCAGCGCAGTGTGCACACCTTCCGTCAGGTCGTGAAGCTTCTTAAACGCACGCTCGAGCTTGGCGTCGCGCTCGTCATCGGAGGTATCCATTCCGAGCATGCTCACGAGCACCTGCTCAAACATCGAGGACTCGCGGTTGGCGGAAGACACGTACTGACGCAGGTTGCGCGGCTCGATATGGAAGCGTGACAGCTCGGAGCAGTAGCGGATGATCGGAAAATCGCGACCATCGACGAGCTCACGATTCTGTGGACTCTTGATGATACGAATGAGGTCGTTCTCGGCGAGCGAGCGGATAAACGAAATCTCGACGCCCAGCATATCGGGAATGGTCTCGATGGGATGCAGCTTTTGCTTAGTCTCCTTGGGCTCCGTCTTGAGCGGAACATCGGACAGCAAGCCCACCTCGTAGGCGAGCGTTGACAGGTCCGTGGCGTTTTCCAAGCGCTGCTTAATCACGTTGAGCGGCATGTAGCGAGTCTTCTGCAGATGCAGAATGACCTCCAGGCGATCAACGTCCTCCTTGGAGTACTGACGGTATCCCTTTGGCGTACGATGAGGGGTAATGAGCCCCTCATCCTCTAGAAATCTAATTTTTGAGTTCGAAAGATCGGGGTATGCGCCTCGAAGTAGGTTGACGACTTGGCCGATACTCAGATAGTTGCGTTCGGCCATGCCCTACTCACCGGTTTCGATGCGCTCCGGCGTGCTCTCGTGGTAGATGAGCGTAAACGTACCGATCTGGACGGAAGAACCGTCGTGCAGCGGGGCTGCATTGACGATGGCACCGTCGACCCAGGTACCATTGAGCGAACCCAGGTCCTCGATGCGAGCGCCAAGGCCCTCGCGAATAATGCGCGCGTGGCTGCGCGAAACAGTCATGTCATTGAGGAAAATGCCGTTCGCAGGATCGCGGCCGATGGTGGTCACGTCGTCCTCGAGCTCAAAGGCGGCACCAGTCTGCGGACCCTTGACGATGGACAGAACGGGGGCGGTGATGCGCACGTTGGCCATGAGGTCGGGAACGGTGACGTCGCTTGAAGGCACGCGGAATACGCAGGTGGCGTCAGCAGTCTTATCATTCTGAGGCATATTGTTAACCATGTTGTCCATGACAACCCCTAACTTATCGCGGACGTGCCGCAAATAATGAACCGTACGTAATCATACCCCAACGAATCAGTCTTCGATTTCAGGGTTCAGAAAGTCGATGTCCTCGTCCTCGGGATGCGCGAGAGCCTGTTTAATGGCCACTCCGCCCTTAATGGAGTAGATGACAGCCGTGAGCATGGAGAAGATCACGCCGCCGTACACAAAGAAGATGCCGAGGGGCACCGAGCTTCCGTTGAGGCCCGGGAAGGCCGTAAGGGTTGAAGATAAAAGGTGCAGGCCGTCAATAACGGGGAAACCGAGCAGCATGAGTGAGAAGCCGGTCATGAGCAGCGCCGTGGCAATCTTTCCGGGAAAGACCACATCGATGGGGCGACGGTGATAATGACGCACGATAAGCGTGCCGATGCCCAGATAGATGTCGCGGCCAATAATGAGTACGCAGACCCAGATGGGCAGCTCTCCGCGGACCACCAGTCCAAGTACGCCGGTGAACAGCAGCGCACGGTCGCAAATGGGATCCATGACCTTGCCGAGCCACGAGACCGTCTTAGTCATGCGGGCGATCTGACCGTCCATCCAGTCGGTGGAGGCGGCAACGGCGTAGATAACGATGGCGATGACACGGTTGTTATCCGTCACAAACAGGTACAGAAATACCAGGGTGAGGATCAGGCGCGTAAAGGTGATGAAATTGGAGATCGTAAAGATCTTATTCGACGGGTAATCGGAAGTGCCGATAAGCTCCTTTTTGATCTTCTTTTTGATGCCCACAGGACTCCCCCGCTGGTTAACGACAAAACTTTCGATACTATACCCGTTCCGGCGATGTCTATCCAGCGCAGCCATAGAGAGTCCAGACATGTGGAGGGCGCCTCTGGGCTGCGCTGGATTCTGCATTTGTGTACATCAGCCTCCAAAAACGACATTTTTCGGCATCTTTGGTGGCTGGTGTACACGTTTTGATTCGGTGATTACATCGATCGGGAAAGTTGTTGCTTTAAGCAAATGCGTACGGGTCGAGAAGGGCTGGCGCCAAAAGAGCCCAACGGCCGTTACGGCTT
>URVK01000146.1 GCA_900551305.1 uncultured Collinsella sp. | reverse complement strand
GAGCGAGCTGGCGGCGGCGGCAAGCGCCATCTCCTGGGCCTTGTCCGCCGCGGCAAGCTTGGCCAGCAGCTCGGCAATCTGAGCATCACGTGCAGCTAAATCGTTTTGAGCAGCGTTGCGCGCCGCCGACTCGGCAAGCTTTGCTTCGTCATCTTTGCGCCCAAGCTGCGCACGCAGGCTATCAATCTCACGCTGGAGTTCGGCATTTTCCTTTTGAGCATTGGCTCCCCCGCGCGCTGGCTTGCACTCTCGCGCTCTGCGGCAGCGCCCTCGAGCTTAGCGCGCAGCTCGGCAAGCTCAGCATCGCGCTTGGCAACCTCTTGCGCCAGCTGCTGAGCCGCAGCGTTCTTCTGCTCAACGAGCTGAGCGTTGCGCTGAGACTCTGCCTCCTGCAAAGCAGCCGTCGAACGCGAGCGCTCAAGCTCCAGCGCCTGCTCGCCCTCGCGCTGGACTGCCTTCACACGCTCATCCAGGTCGCGCGAAAACTCGGCATCACGCACTTGCTTGACAATATCCGCATAGCCAGATGCATCGACCTTAAAGACTTCGCCACAATGCGGGCACTTGATCTCATTCATAGCAGCTCCTCGATGGACGCAAATTTCAACCGCCTACACTCTACCGCGCCGCACGGACAAAAAAGGCGCCGCCGCCATAATGGCAACGGCGCCAGAACCACCACAAAGGCGCACTGTGTCCCCTTTGTGGTGGTTTGTGTGGTGGTTCGAGCATTACAGTCCAAAGAAGCCCAGGATTTGATCCCGACTTACGGGCTTGTACTTGTTGGCATCGAGACCGACATCGTAGCGAAAGATAGGGCGTTCGCGGTCGCGGTTGCGCACGTTGGTGCGGTCTCCTCTGCTGTGGATATGCCCGTGTAGCATGATGGCGCCACGCGCCTTACCATTCCAGCTGAGCATGGGGTAATGGCTCATCACCAGACGATGGCCCTTGGCATAGCCGGGAGCAATCTCCAGGTAATCGCGCACGTCTTCCCAAATCTGCGGGGTGTCGGGATCTTCCCAGTCGCCGTCATGGTTACCGCGGATGAGCGTCACATTCTTGCATTCGATACGCTCGCGCAGGCGCGCCGCCTCCGCCATGGGCAAGCGATACGTAAAGTCTCCCAGGATATAGAGGCGGTCGTCCGCAGCCACGCACTCATTGATGGCATCGATGACCTTGCGGTTCATCTCCTCGACCGAATCAAACGGCCGATCCATGTCGTGCAAGATATTCGTATCGCCCAGGTGCAGGTCGGCGGTAAACCACATCATCGTCTGTGTCCTCATTTCGCAACGCGTCTAACACGTGCCTAGTATACAGACGCTCTGGCGCGTCGGTTAGCCAAAGAGCCCGCCGAACAGACCTCGACGGCGTTTGTCTTGCTTTTTCGAAGCGTCACCCTGAGTTTTCTTGCCCTGCCGTTTCCTACGATCCTGCTCCAACTCATCGTCATCGAGTAGCAGATCCCACTCAAACGAATCGTCTGTCAGATTGAATAGGTCGTCGTCATCAAACATGGCCGCCTCCCTTGCCGACTAGCGAGCATCCACCACATAGAGGCCAACGCGCACCTGGTGCCACGGGCTGCGCTCGGGAGCAACCTGTTGCACGCGAGCCTCAAATACGTCCTCGTGGCCGTAATACATCATCAAGGACAGTGGGCCGACCTCGTTTCCCGGAACATAGCCAAGCTTGGTGTTGCCGTAATAAATCGCAACCGCCTCAGGGTCATGGGGATTATCGCGCTCGGCACACAGCGTCAGCTTATCGCCCGCTTTAAGATCGCCCAAGACCAAGGCGCCATCGGTATACTGAAATCCTGCAATGTGAAATGACAGAAGAACACGCGAAGGCTCGTACATAGCAGCTCCTCTAACGGCCGGATAAACCGGTGTGTAACCTTATTGAGAAGTCTACGGTCCCGTGCGGACACAAATACATCCTGTCTGCGTCCTTCAATCGTTTGCCTCAACGCTTGCGCGACAGAACGCTTGCAGATAAGATAGGAACACGGATGGCACCCGTTGCCGCGGGTCTTGCCAACTCCGATACACGTTTTCATCGTGAGAAGTGGCCGTCTTCGCTTACGCGGGGGCGGCTATTTCATTCGGCCGATAAACAGACCGAGTTCGATAGCCGCAATCAACAACGCCAATAACGAAATAACATCGCTTACGTTCATACCAAATCCCTTCTAAAGGGAGTTGGCCCATCCGTGCTCCATAACAGTAGTCTAACGCAAAATGCAGGTAATAGGAACACTTGTTCGTATTACCTGCGCCCTTTTCTAATGCACAAACATGCGCACGAACTTGTGCTTCCAGCTTGCGTAAGGAGCATAGCGGAATGGCACGTCCAGCCACGTTGCCTTGTTCACGATGCTCTTCTTGTGGCTAAACGTATCGAAGCTCTCGCGTCCATGGTACTGCCCCATACCGCTCGCACCCATGCCACCAAAGCCCATATGGCTCGTAGCCAAGTGCATAATCGTGTCGTTGACGCAGCCGCCGCCAAAGGGCACGTAACGCACAAAGCGCTGCTGAACTGCGCGATCCTGGCTAAAGATATACAGAGCCAGCGGCGTCGGACGATCCGTAATAAACGTCTCGGCCTCGTCTAGGCTCTCAAACGTCAGCACCGACAAGATGGGGCCGAAAATCTCCTCCTGCATCACGGCGTCATCGGGGGTCACGCCGTCCAAAATCGTCGGCTCAATCTTGAGCGATGACTCGCGCGCCGTGCCTCCCAGCACGACCTTATCGGGATCGATCAGCCCACGCACGCGCGCAAAATGCTTGGCGTTGACGATATGCCCATAATCCCCGTTATCGAGCGGATGCTCGCCAAACATACGGCGGGCCTCTTCCCTGATGAGGTCCAGCAGCTCGTCGTGCACGCGCGCATCGACCAGCAGGTAGTCGGGCGCCACGCAGGTCTGCCCCACGTTGAGCCATTTACCAAAGGCGATACGCCGCGCCGCAACCTTCAAGTTTGCCGTCGCATCCACAATGCAGGGGCTCTTTCCGCCCAGCTCAAGCGTCACGGGCGTAAGGTTTTTACTTGCGCGCTCCATGACGAGTTTGCCGACCGGAACGCTACCGGTAAAGAAAATCTTGTCCCAGCACTCATCGAGCAGCGCTTCGTTTTCGGCGCGCCCGCCCTCGACAACCGTCACCAGGCACGGATCAAATGCCTCTTCACAGATTTGCTTGAGCACCGCGCTCGATGCCGGAGCATAGGCACTCGGCTTGATGACCACGGTATTGCCCGCGGCAAGGGCGCCGGCGAGCGGCTCGAGTGTTAGCAAAAACGGGTAGTTCCACGGAGCCATGATGAGTGTGACGCCATAGGGCACGGCTTGCGTTTTGCACACGCTCACGGCGTTAGCGAGATCGCACGGACGCAGGCGCGGACGACTCCATCGAGCCACGTGAGCGATCTGATGTCGAATCTCGGAAAGCGACGTACCAATCTCGCACATATAGGCCTCGTCATGCGACTTCCCCAAATCGGTCTTGAGCGCATGGGCGATATCGGCCTCGTGGGCCCGCACCGCATCGCGTAAACTCACGAGCGCGCGACGTCGAGCATCGACATCAAACGTGGCGTGCGTCTTAAAGTAGGCGCGCTGATCGCCGACGATGCGCGCAATTTCCTCGGTGTTCATGGACCCTCCTAATTCTCGTCCTCAAACATACCACCTGCAACGACTTCGTACATATGCTCGAGCTCCAAGCGGTCCATTAGAAGCGGAACGGGGTATAGCGGATTGGCCTCGGCATCGGCATGCGCCGCCATCTCGGGAATGTCAGAGCGGCGAATGCCCAAAACATATTTGGGGATTCCCAGGGCCTCGTTCATGCGGTCGACCCAATCGATAAAGGCCTCGGCCGCAAGACTATCCTGCGCGGTAGCCGGCGCAATGCCCGCCATGTGAGCAAGATCGGCAAGCTTGGGGGCGGCGGCGTCACCATAAGCGCGAAGCATGTGCGGCAGGATGATCGCGTTGGCCAAACCGTGCGGAATTCCGTATCGGCCGCCCAAACTGTGCGCGATGGCATGCACATATCCGACATAGGAGCGGGTAAACGCAACGCCCGCCTTATACGCCGCCAAAAGCATATTGCGACGAGCGCACATGTCGTCACCATGCTCATAGGCCTCGAGCAAATTGTCGTGGATAAGCTGCACCGCCTGTCGCGCCATCTTGCGCGTATAGGGCGTGGTGCTTCGCCCGATAAAGGCCTCAACGGCATGCGTCAGGGCGTCCATGCCCGTCTGCCCCGTAATGGAAGCGGGCAAGCCGCACGTAAACTCGGGGTCGTGGACTGCAAAACGCGGGATGAGCACAAAGTCGTTAATGGGGTATTTGTAGTGCGTCCCGTCATCGGTAATTACCGCCGCAAGCGTGGCTTCGCTTCCCGTACCGGCGGTAGTGGGAACGGCGATGAGCGGCGGCAGGCGACGATGAATCCGCAGCAGGCCGCGCATCTTGTTGATGGGCTTGTTTGGCTGCGCAATGCGTGCGCCCACGCCCTTGGCACAGTCCATGGCCGAGCCACCGCCAAAGCCGATAATGGCCTGGCAGGGGCTCTCTCGGTACAGGGCCGCCGCCTCCTCTGGTGCCGAA
>URVK01000145.1 GCA_900551305.1 uncultured Collinsella sp. | reverse complement strand
GGCGAGAACGACTGGTCGATCCGCAAGGCCTTCTGCGACTGCTTTGAGTGGCTGGGCGTGCGCATCGACAACAACAAGAACCGCGAGGCCGTGGGCAACGGCCCACAGGTCATCAGCGCCGCCGGCTCTTCCGTCACGGTTATGGTCATCCCCACCGACGAGGAATACATGATCGCCCACGACGTCGAGCGCCTGACCAAGAACAACTAACGCGCGCATTTGCAAGTAAACGAAAGGCCTCCAGAGCAACTGCTCAGGAGGCCTTTTTGCTAGCAAGCGGAAATCCGAGTCCCAAAGTGATCGCCACCAGCAACGCCTGCACTTTCAGCAACGACACCCATCCGTTCAGGATTCTCAGCCCCAGCTCGTAGCCAAGCCGCCGTCCACTCCAGATACCCTGACTGCCACGTGGCGGCAGGGGCCCTACAGGGTAAAGCTCTGAAAACTTTCCGCAGGACGGAGGAAGCCCCCGCCGCACGTAGTGCGCAGCGGGGGCTTCCGACATGTCCGAGGACGTTTTCAGAGCTTTACCCTGTAGGGCCCCGAGGGGATAAGTCCGCTACTCAGCCATCTGAGCCTGGACGGCGGTGATGGCCACGACACCCACGATGTCGTCGGCAGAGCAGCCGCGCGAAAGGTCGTTGACCGGCTTGGCGATGCCCTGCAGGATGGGGCCGTAGGCGTCGGCGCCAGCGAAGCGCTGGACCAGCTTGTAGCCGATGTTGCCTGCCTCGAGGTCGGGGAACACGAGCACGTTGGCCTTACCGGCGACGGAGGAGCCGGGAGCCTTGAGCTGGGCGACGGTGGGGACGATAGCGGCGTCGAGCTGCAGGTCGCCGTCGATGGCGAGCTCGGGAGCCTTCTCCTTGCAGAACTTCACAGCCTCCTGGACCTTCTTGGCGACCTCGCCGCCAGCGGAGCCCATGGTGGAGTAGGAGAGCATGGCCACGTGCGGCTCAACGTTGCCCATGAAGGTGGACCAGGAGTGAGCGGAGGCGATGGCGATCTCGGAGAGCTCGTCGGAGGACGGGTTGATGTTGAGGCCGCAGTCGGCGAAGATCAGCGTGCCGTCAGTGCCGAACTGCGGGGTGTCGGTGCACATCACGAAGAAGGCCGAGACCAGCTTGGTGCCCGGGGCGGTCTTGAGGATCTGAAGCGCAGGGCGCAGAGTGTCGGCAGTGGAGTGGCAGGCGCCGGAGACCAGGCCGTCGGCATCGCCCATCTTGACCATCATGGTGCCAAAGTAGGTGGCGTCCATCACCTGGGCGCGAGCCTGCTCGATGGTAACGCCCTTCTTGGCGCGGAGCTCGGCAAACTTCTGCGCGTACTCCTCGTGCTTCTCGGCATTGCGCGGGTCGATGACGGTAGCGCCGGGAACGTTGATCTCGTCGGGGTTGCCCAGGATGACGATCTTTGCCAGGCCCTCCTCGATGATTTTGGTGGCCGCGACGATAGTGCGCGGATCCTCGCCCTCGGGCAGGACGATCGTCTTAAGGTCGGCCTTGGCGGCAGACTTCATACGGTTTAGGAAATCGCTCATGTTACTCCTTACAAGCGTTTCGCTAAGCTCCAGGCGCCCGGCTGTTCACGAATAAACCCGCTGCTAGCGGGTTTACCTTTCAATTATGTTCGCCGCGGTGCTTGAGCTTTCCTTGTGTGGCAAGCTCATTATAGGACGCATTAGCGCTATAATCGCTCTGATAAATATGTCTCGAAGAATGTTCGAGAAAAGCCCAGCTAACGAGCCCGTGGCTTTTGACAAGGAGTATCGATGCAGATTACCTCAGGCCTGCCTGAAGGCTTTAACGCCGGCGCGTACGACATGATTGTCGTCGGTGCTGGATATGCCGGTGCCGTTTGCGCCCGCCGTCTTGCCGAGACCATCGGCTATTGTGTTGCCGTTTTGGAGCGCCGTAGCCACATTGCGGGCAATGCCTATGACTGCACTGACGAGGCCGGAATCCTGATCCACGAGTACGGTCCGCATATCTATCACACCTTTAACGAGCGCGTTCACAATTTCCTGTCGCGCTTTACCAAGTGGACGGATTATCAGCACAAGGTGCTCGCCAACATCAACGGTACCCTTATGCCCGTGCCCTTCAACCATGCGAGTCTCAAGCTCGCCTTTGGTGACGAGCGCGGCGAGGAGCTGTATCAGAAGCTCGTGGAGACCTTTGGCAAGGATGTCAAGGTGCCCATTATGGAGCTGCGTAAGAAGAACGACCCCGACTTGGCCGAGGTCGCCGATTACGTCTACGAGAACGTCTTTTTGCATTACACCATGAAGCAGTGGGGCCAGACGCCCGATCAGATCGACCCCTCGATCACCGGCCGCGTTCCCGTCTTTGTGGGCGATGATGACCGCTACTTCCCGCAAGCTCCCTTCCAGGGCATGCCGCAGGAGGGCTACACGGCGCTCTTTGAGCACATGCTCGACCACGACCTGATCGACGTGTTCTGCGACGTGGACGCCCGCGATCTCTTTGAGATCGACGAGACCACCGTCAAGATCGACGACAAGGTCTATGGTGGCGAGATCGTCTACACCGGTCCACTCGACGAGCTGTTCAACCTCGATCTGGGCGCGCTACCGTACCGCACGCTCGACATGAAGTTCGAGACGCTCGATATGGACCAGTTCCAGCCCGTGGGCACCGTCAACTACACCACGAGCGAGGACTACACGCGCATCACCGAGTTCAAGAACATGACCGGTCAGATCCTGCCCGGCAAGACCACCATCATGAAGGAGTACTCCAAGGCCTATACGCCCGGCTCGGGCGAGACGCCGTACTACGCCATTCTTGAGCCCGAGAACCGTGAGCTCTATGAGCGCTATCTTGAGCGCGTCCAGAACCTGACGAACTTCCACCCGGTGGGTCGTCTGGCCGAGTATCGTTACTACGATATGGACGCCGTGACCAATTCTGCCCTCGATCTTTCGGATGAGATTATCGCCTGCCATGCATAAAGTCATAACATTCGGTATTCCCTCGTATAACGCCGCCAAGGACATGGACCATTGCATCACCTCCATCTTGGAGGGGAGCAATTACGCTACCGATATCGAGATTATCGTGGTGGACGACGGCTCCAAGGACGAGACGGCCGATAAGGCCGATGAGTGGGAGGCACGTTATCCTGGAATCATCCGCGCGGTGCACCAGGAGAATGGCGGTCACGGTATTGCCGTCCTTTCGGGTCTGCGCGAGGCGCAGGGCACCTACTACAAGGTTGTCGACTCGGATGACTGGCTCGACGCTGCGGCTCTTTCGACCATGCTGTCGATTCTGCGTGGCTTTGAAGAGCGCGATCAGCGCGTTGACCTGTTTATCTCGAACTACGTGTACGAGAAGGTTTACGAGGGCACGCATACCGCTATTGGCTACAAATTTGCCCTGCCGCGCAAGAAGATCTTTTCCTGGGATCAGATCGGTCATTTCCGCCTGGACCAGAACCTACTCATGCACAGCCTGTGCTATCGCACGGATGTGCTGCGCGAGTCCAACCTTCCCATGCCGCCGCACACGTTCTATGTGGACAACATCTACGCCTACGTGCCGCTGCCGCGTTGCAAGACCATGTACTACGCCGACATCGACCTCTACCGCTACTTTATCGGTCGCGAGGGCCAGAGCGTCAACGAGGCAACGATGGTCAAGCGTCTGGACCAGCAGTTCCGTGTTACGCGTATCATGATGGAGTCGTACCACTTGTACAGCGATGTTGGGTCGTCGCGCCTGCGTTCGTACATGATGGGCTACTTCACCATGATGATGGCGATCTGCTCGGTTCTCACCAAGCTTTCCGAGGAAGATTGCGCCGACGAGCGCCTAAAGATGCTGTGGAATGATTTGAAGGCCTACGACGAGCGCATGTATCGTCGTGCCCGCTACGGCGTGGTCGGGTTCTTCACCAATCTGCGCGGACGGGCGGGAGACAAAACCACACTCGGCCTATACCGTCTTGCCTCAAAGATTTTCAAATTCAACTAGCTGCTGAGTAATCGCTGCTGATAGGTTGACTGGGCCCCTTGGCCTTTAGTTTGCTACTGCAAACAGTCCTGCTCGCACGGAAAGCACATTAAGTGCTTTCCGGCTCGTGCAGAACTTGTATCAAACTAAAGGCCAAGGGGCCTCTGCTATAAGAATCGATTGTCAGGGTGCCTGAATTTGAAGATCTTAGACGCACGGTACACAGGGGCCTGGGCTGAAAAGACTTGGTTGGTAGGTTGCCCGGTGGGGCTTGGTTATGTTTGTCGCGAGTTCCGCACGAGCCGAAGAGCACTTAATGTGCTCTTCGTGCGAGCCAGGACTGTAGAGCAGCAAACATAACCAAGCCCCACCGGGCAACCGGACGAGCTAGTTTACTTCGCGGCGCCGGGGATGCCGTGGGAGGTTTTGGCGGTTTTGGCTCCGTTTACGATGGCGGTTTGCAAAGCCCTTACGGCGAGCATGCCCAGCAGGTCTAGGGGAACGGCGGCGCTTGCCTGGGCGCCCAGTTTGCCGCTGGCGAGGGTGTAGATGGTGTCGCCGTCGTTGGTGGTGTGCGTGGGACGGATGGCGTGTGCGTAGGCGTCTGCGGCCATCTGGGAGACCTTGGTGGCTTGTGGCTTAGTGAGTTCCACGTTGGTGACGATGCAGCTGATGGTGGTGTTGGTGC
>URVK01000144.1 GCA_900551305.1 uncultured Collinsella sp. | reverse complement strand
GGCTTCGAGCCAGTCACCATCCTTTTCGGCATCGGCCGTCATGATGGCGATGGGCATGGTGCGATCGGGCACGTAGTTCTCGCGGAACGACTTGAGGATGGACTTGAGCGCCTTCTTGCGGCCGCGGTTGACGCCGATCAGCGACAGCGAGCCGGCCAGGTCGTAGGAGAGCTCGGGCTTGACATCGAGCTTTGCCGTGAGCTGCGCCGCCGCGGGCGGAATGCGGCCGCCGGCAGCCAGTGCGTCGAAGCTCTCGAGCGTAAAGTAGCCGTGGACGTAGGTCTTTGCCTCGTTTGCCCAATCGACCAGCTGCTTGGCGGTCAGTCCCGCCGAACGCTGGCGCACGGCCTCGAGCGCCAAGAGCGCGCCGGTCGCACAGGGCAGAGCGTTGTCGACCACGTAAAGCTCAAAATCGGGATACTCGGCGCGCACGGCATCTGCCGCCTGGCACGCGGAGTTGTAGCTCGACGACAGCGCCGAGGTAAAGCACAGGTAGACCGTGGGCGTGCCCTCTTTGGCGCACTCGGTAAAGAACTCGATATAGCGACCGAGCGACACAGCCGAGGTGGACACGCGGGCACCGGCGCGCATCCGGTCGTAGAACTCCTTGGGTGTGATGCTCGACCAGATGTCGTCCGTGCGCTCTTCGCCATCGATAATGAAGGGGAAACCCAGGATATCGACATCGAGGTTCGCGGCGACCTCGGGGCTAAAGTCGCAGCAGGTATCGACGACGATGCGGCAACGGTCCGAATGACCGGCGGATGCGGCCTTGTCCATCAAAGCGACTCCTTACGTAAAAAGGCGGCCACCCGCATGGGATGGCCGCCAACCGTTAACTCATGCAAGTTAACGTATTTTACTCGTCAAGTGTTTCGATGCGGGGCTTGATGATGCCATATCCACCATTCTTACGGTGATACACCACATTGATGAGGCCAGTCGTCGCGTTCTCGAACACGTAGAAGTCGTGGCCGAGCAGATCTGTCTGCACCAGCGCCTGCTCCTCAGTCATCGGGGTGACGTCGATAACCTTCTCGCGGACGAGCAGGTCGTCCTCTTCCTCGGGCAGCAGCAGGTCGGCCAGATCCTCAACGCGCTCGACCGGTGCGACATCCGCGGCGCTGGCACCGCCCTGGCGGTTGTCCACAACCTTGGTCTTGAACTTGCGCAGCTGGCGGGTGACCTTATCGGCGGAGAGGTCGATGGCGGCGTACATATCTGCACCGTGCTCGGCAACGCGAATCACCGAACCGCGGGCACGAACCGTAACCTCGACGATTGCCGGGTTGGGGTTCGAGGGGTTCTTCTCATAGCGAAGTACAACGTCGACCGTCATGGGCTCGATATCGAAAACCTTGAGCGCCTCGCCGATCTTCTCATCCACATGCGCACGCAGAGCATCGGTTACCGTCGTCTTGCGTCCAGAAACCTTGATATCCATACGTGGCTCCAATCTGCCTCGGGGACTTACTGTACTGGCTATGTACCCATTGCCGTGCATTTAATCACGCGGATTCCTAAAGACCCGAATAACGATTGCTTGATACCGCATACCGAAGTCTCGTACTTTTCCATGGCAAAGTGCGCTATAGGAGGGGGCCGGCCGCTTTGTATTTGGTCCCGAAAATTGGCTTTGACCTGCTGGTTTTATTGGGATGAAAAAGCCGGGCTCCCCCATCGGGGAAGCCCGGCAGTGCGTGTTGAAACCGTGAAGAGGTGTCCTTTCCAACGTATAGGAGACACCACCCCTAGCAATAACTAGCTATTGAGTTTGTTAATGTCGTCGTCGGTGATGGTGGCTTCCTGGCTGGACGATTTGTCCTCGGAGGATGCGGTCTCATTGTTGGAATCGGAGGACTCGCTGCCGGAGGACGTGGTCTCACTGGACTCAGAGCCGCCCGGCTGCACGTTAGCGCCCGAAACCGTCTTAGTGGTGAGGTCGTAGGGCATCGTGCCATACCAGACGCAGTGGACTGCCTCGAGCGTACCGTCGACCGTGATGTCGTCGAGGGCGTCGCTCACGGCACGGCACAGTTCGTCATTGGACGAGGCGCCCGCAACACCAAGCGTCGAGGGCGCCTCGAGCGCACCGACATAGGAGACCTCGCTCATCAGGCGTGCAAGGTAGCCGCCGGCCGTGGAGTCGCAGATCACATAGTCGACCTCGCCGGACTCGAGCGCCTCAAAGCACTCGTTGATGTTGGAGTAGGTCTTTTGGTTGGCGGTGATGCTCTGCTTAGCAAGCGCCTCCTGCGAGGCCGAGGACATCTGAACGCCCAGGGTGGACGTGTTAAGGGTATCGGTGGAAACGCTTAGCGACCCACCATCGCTAGTTTTACCGAACACGGAAGTGGCATCGTACAGGCAGGTGCCGAGCGAGCTAATGTCCCCGTCCGTGGAGTTAATCTCGCCGATAAAGATATCGGCCTTTTTGTCGCCGAGCGCGGAACCTGCCGAAGACGCATCGACAAAGGAGACCTTAAGGCCCATGCGGCTTGCGAGGGCGCGGGCGGCGTCAACCGCATACCCCGTGAGCTCGCCGTCGGCGTCCTGCATGGCCTGCGGCGCATCGGAAGTATCGAGGGCGACCGTCAGGGTTCCGGGAGTGACCAGGGCGTCGTCCGACACCGCCGGCGTGACGGTCTCGTACTCGATCTGGTCGATCGTGGGAGTCGTGAACGTAGACAGCGGGTTGAACGCGCATCCGCTCAGGCCCAAAACGGCGATGACCGCTGCGGTCCCAGCACCTAACCGAGCCGCGTGCATCAAGCTGCCCCTCACCATGTCCACTACCCTACCTTCTGTGTCGTATACGATCCGTGCGTTGCACGGAATATCAGGTTGTTCCCACCAGCTGACCTGGTATTTGACCCCACACTTGCGCACCGGGGTGTTTGCTCGGGAGGCCGCAGCCACCTTCACGACTGGCCCGCTCGCCCGCGAGGCGGTATTGCCCCAAAGAAAGTCGAACGGACGGTGCGGCTTACATCTAGGACGCGCCATGATCGCGCCGCGCGCACGCGGTCGCTTACGTGGATCCCTTTGACCGCGTCTGTCTTGGACTAGGACGGGCATTTCGTCCGTCCGCAACCACAGCCTGGTAGGAACGAAGCGCATTATAGCTAAGTTCAAGCTAAAGTTTAAGGTTAGGGGCGTTATTCGCATCGCGAGTACAGATTTCGCAGGTCAGGACGGACCGCACGTACTCTGATTGAGCCCGTCGCTCCCCTATGGAAAGCCCCAACACACCCGTCTTAGGGCGCCGTGGCCAAAAAATAGCAAATATGAGTACTGTTACCAATTTAGTAGCAGGAGTTTTTGGCTCTGCAAGCTGTTTTCACGCTCTATAACGTCAGATTGATGCCAGGATATTCCACATTTGTTTAATAACTTTCTAATTTACCCCCTCTTCCAGTCCCAAAATCCCTGATTTTGCTGTTACTGAATTTGTAGCAGTACTCATATTTGCTATATTTTGGCCAGAGCATATATCCAACCCTCTGTTTCAGAGCATTGTTAGGCGGGTTTAAGCCCAAAACACGCCCGCAGCGTGTTAAGCAGCGCCTCTTGCTTTTTCCTGCGGGCATCGACACGATTCCGGTACCGCTTTCGCATACGCTGGTGCATGCGCCATGCGAGCGCCTCCATTGCTTCCATGTCGCAGAGCATCTCGTTATTGACCGTCGCGACCTCGATTCCCATAGTAATCAAGCCCGTGTTGCGTTTTTCATCATGGATACGTCCCCTCCGGGAGGAATGGCCCAGCTCACCGTTGTATTCCAGGTCAAACTGGGCTGCTTCCTGATACGCATCGCAAACTGCATGCGGCATCCCCGAGATTGCCTGCGCGCGGTCATCGAACTCGATCTTGCAGTCGGTCTTAAAGGGACCGCAGGCAAATCCGCCATAGGAAAACGGAAGCGAAAACAGAGCGAGCATGATGCACTCCATGGGTGAGCGCAGGTTTTCCGACAGATAGGGGCACAGACGCCGCAGCCGTTTGGCCGTGCTTCCTTTGCACGCCGCGAGGTAATCTGCCAGGCGATCGGGTGTCAGCACGGGCTCGACCTCAAAGTAACCGACATCTGGCGGCTGGTCTTTGTCCTTTGCCAATTTGTTTACGACAGGCGATGTGTAGGGAGGTAGATACTGCCCGCGATCGCTCAGCGAAATCTTGGAGCACAGTTCCTGGGCCAGGGCAAACGCCTGGATACAGCCGACTTCGCGCGCAACGGCTACGCAGAGGGCCTCGGGAGACAAGCTGTACACCCCCGGCTCCACCTCCAGAATCGAGCCGGCGGGCAACTCGGAGCATACGGACCAGCTCACGCCAAGAATACGGCGGCGCTGCGCTGCAGATCCTACCAGCAAGCACAAATCCTCTTGCACCTCGCCGCTTGCGGCCCCAATCCGCACCAAATCGGGAAGATAGATGTCCTCGGTCGAGGGCGACGACGTGCGCAGCACACGGCGCTCTTCATCGGGATTAAGATCCTTCCAGCTTATGTAGCCCATCTGCCGGCGCTCGGCGCGCATCATGCGCAGCGCCGAGGCACCCGTCAAAATTACGGAAGCAGCCAGCTGCTCGCTTGCAGGCTTGCCACGCTGCCCGATCTTTATTGCCATCTGAACCACCCCTACCAAACGCGTGCGATAGCGAGGCCATCAACGGCCGCAGCGCCGGCGCGCTTGAGGTCCGCCGAAG
>URVK01000143.1 GCA_900551305.1 uncultured Collinsella sp. | reverse complement strand
CGACGAGGGCCGCGTGCCCGTGCATGTGCCGCTGCACGATACGGCGACCGAGCTCGATCGCCTGCGTCTGGCGTTGCCGGGTCTTGCCATCGAGCGCCTTCACGGCCGTATGCCAGCGGGGGAGAAGGATCGCGTGATCGACGCCTTCAAGCGTGGCGAGATTGACGTGCTCGTCTCGACTACGGTGGTCGAGGTGGGCGTCGACGTGCCCAACGCCACCGTCATGGTCATCGAGAACGGCGAGCGGTTTGGCTTGGCGGCGCTGCATCAGCTACGCGGTCGCGTGGGCCGCGGCAGCGTGTCGGGCACGTGCCTGGTCATGACGCACTCCAAGGGCAACGGCGGCGCATCGGCGGCACAAGATCGCCTGCAATCGCTCGAAAAAACTTCGGATGGTTTTACGCTCGCCCAGATGGACCTGCGCCTGCGCCATGAAGGCGAGATCCTGGGTTATCGCCAGCATGGTGGTGTGACCCTGCGCTTTGTCGACCTGGATGCCGATGAGGACCTTATCGAATGGGCCCATTTGGACGCGGTCGAGCTCTTGCGGTATGCTTGCAACCTTGACTCTGTGGCGACGCTTCCCTTGCGCGACGCGGTCGCCATGCGTTATCGACACATTTTTAAGGAGGTCAGCGGAGGATGAGAATCATCGGCGGCGAATGGCGCGGTCGTAAGATCGAGGAGCCCCGTGGTCGCGATGTCACCCGCCCCACGACCGATCGCGTGCGCGAGGCGTGCGCATCTATGGTCATGTCGGCATTCGATTTCGATTTGGACGAGGTTCGTGTGCTGGACGCTTTTGGCGGCTCCGGTGCCTTAGGGTTAGAGATGCTCTCTCGTGGGGCCCGCTCGCTCACGACGTTTGAGATCGATCGCAACGCCGCGCGGCTCATTACCAAGAATATCGAGTCGCTCTGCCGTGACCGTGCGCGTTGGCGCGTGGTCACGGGCGACATGCTGTCGAGTGCCTTGCGCGGTCGTGTACCGGGCGGCCCCTTTGATCTGGTCCTGCTCGACCCGCCCTATGCTTTTGGTGCCGAGCCGATCGAGGAACTGCTGCAGAATCTGGCCCATCAGGGTCTGCTTGCACCTGGCGCTTATGCCCTGTTTGAGCATGCCGCCGCCGATGCGGGCGCGCATCCGGCAGGCTTTGAGACTGTACGTGAGAAGCGCTACGGCATTACCTCGGTCGACCTGCTTCGTTGGGTCGGCGATGACGACGGTGAGGGCGATAGTGCCGTCACCGATGCTGATAACAACGATGCCACGACGTTTCAGGAGGACGCCCATGAGTGACACCATTAACCGCGTCATTGTTCCGGGTACCTTCGATCCCATCACGTTTGGCCATATCGACGTCATCCGTCGCGCCCGTCGCATCTTTCCCAGCGTGATCGTCGCTGTTGCCGAGTCGCAGGGTAAAAACGGTGTGGGCACCACGTTTATGCTCGATGAGCGCGTGGCGCTGGCCCGCGAGGCGCTCGGTGATATCGACGGCGTCGAGGTCCTGCCCTTTACTGGCCTCTTGGTCGACTTCGCTCGTGAGCAGCGAGCGGGGGCCGTGGTCAAGGGCCTGCGCGCCATGACCGACTTTGAGTATGAGCTGCAGCAGGCCGACCTTAACTATCGCCTGGATAGCGAGCTGGAGTCCATCTTTGTCATGAGTGCGCCGCAGTACGGCTATATCTCAAGCTCGGTCGTTCGCCAGATCGCCTCGCTCGGCAGCGATGTATCGACGTTTGTCCCGCCTAACGTGGTCGAAGCGCTCAAATATCGCTTTTCGTGACGTTTCTTATTGCCTGGTGGCATGTGGTAAACTAGCACGATGATATGTTACCTATGAAAGGAGACCGGATGCCGGGCGAGAATTTTCCTGGCGATAGGATCGTCAGCTTGGTCGATGAGCTCGAAGGGCTGATCGAGGAAGCCAAGCCGCCTTTCGGCAAGAACGCTCAGTTCAAGGTCATCGACGCCGACGTGTTCTTCAACATCCTCGACGAGATCCGCATGAGCTATCCCGAGGAGTGGCAGAAGTCCCGCCGTATCCTTAAGGAGCGCGAGGAGCTTATGGCTTAGTTTACCAGAGTTTAGGGCTCCCCCCGCCGCTCAGGCCGATTCCATCATCGCCGACGCTCAGCAGCAGGCCCTTACCATTGCCGGTGAGCAGGAGATCGTCCGCCTTGCGCAGCAGCAGGCCGACGACATCCGCGATCGTGCCCAGCAGTACGAGCGCGAGACGCGTTATGCTGCCGAGGATTACGCCGAGCAGGTCTTTACACACCTCGAGGAGAACCTCAAGAGCCTGACCGGCACCGTTACCCGTTGCCGCCAGCAGCTCAACGAGGGCGCTGCCCAGCAGAATGGTCAGTGGTAATGGCTGAGTTCCCGAGTGTTACCGTCGATCTTTCTGAGCAGCTCGAGTTCCCCGGAGACTCGTATCCGCTGACCGGCAAGGTCGATGTCTCCGCCTACACGGTGGGAGAGAAGGAGTACCAGCTGCAGGACGGTATCGACTACGACGTGGTCTTTACCAATGCCGGCACCGGTGTTTTGCTAACCGGCATGGTTCGCGCGCACGCCACCGGCGAGTGCGACCGTTGCCTGGAACCCGCCTCGTTTGACATTGCCGGCGAGATCGAGGAGTTCTATCTCTTCCATGAGCCCGAGGATCCCGAGGCCTACGAGGATGGCTACGAGCTCCTGGGCGAGGATCGCGTTGTCGATCTGGGCGAGCCCATCAACGACGCCGTTGTCATGGACACGCCGTTTGTGGTGCTTTGCAAGCCCGATTGCCGCGGTCTTTGTCCCGTCTGCGGCGTAAATCTCAACGTGGAGCAATGCGATTGTGCTGCCCAAGCCGAGGCCGAATGGGCCGAAGCCACGGAAAATCCATTTGCAGCATTGAAGAATCTCAAGCTTGACGAGTAAAACTGTGGTAGTATCGCTACTTGCGCGTAATCGCCACACTGGATAGTTCATAAGGAAGGTCACTATGCCCGTACCTAAACAAAAGCAGGGTCGTATCCGCACTCACACCCGTCGTTCCGCCAACATGAAGATCTCGGCTGCGGCTCAGTCCACGTGCCCCCGTTGCGGTGCTGTCAAGCTCCCGCACCACGTGTGCCCCAGCTGCGGTTTCTACAAGGACCGCGAGGTTATCGTTACCGAGTAACTGTATACTCTGGATGCGATGCCGTTCCAACTGGAACCACAATGGCCGGCTCAATGAGTCGGCCATTTTTGTATAAGGAGCATGTATATGAGTAACGTTCGCGTTTGTGTAGACGTTGTGGGCGGAGACGAGAAGCCTCAGGTTGTCCTCGACGGTATCGAGGCGGCGCTTGCGGCGGATCCCGATATCGAGGTCTTGGCCGTCGGTCCTGCAGAGATCGTGAACCCCTTTGCCGCGGCTCACGCTCGCGTTGAGGCCTTGGAGGCGCCCGATGTCATCGCCATGGATGACGATCCCATTCGAGCCGTGATGACCAAGCGCAAGTCCTCGATCGTGCTTGCCTGCCGCGCCATTAAGAAGGGCAACGCGGATGCGTTCTTCTCTGCCGGCTCCACCGGCGCCATGACCGCTGCCGCTACCGCCTACGTGACGCCGTTTAGGTATCAGGCCGAGGGCAAGAAGCAACCGGTACGTCCGTGCCTTACCAATGCACTGCCCAACCGCGCCGGCGGCCTGACGGTCCTGTGCGACATGGGCGCCAACCCCGATGTCGAGGTCGACGACATGGTGCGTTTTGCCCAGATGGGTAGCGCCTATGCGCGCGTCGTCTTGGGCATTGAGCATCCCCGCGTCGGTCTGCTCGGCAACGGCACCGAGGATGAGAAGGGCTCCATCTTTACCAAGTCCTGCTTCCCTGCCATGAAGGCCGCCGTTCCCGGCTTTGTGGGCAACTGCGAGGGCACCGACCTGACCTCGGGTAATTTTGACGTCGTCGTTGCCGATGGCATGTCGGGCAACATCGCGCTCAAGGCAACCGAGGGCGCCGCTAAGTTTTTGCTGCAAGAGCTCAAGGGTGCTTTTATGGCTTCGCTTGGCACCAAGATTGCCGCGCTGCTCATCAAAAAGCAGATGCGCGAGATCAAGGCAAAGCTCTCGGGCGATGCTAAGGGCGGCGCCTTTCTGCTGGGCCTGCGTGGCGTGGTGCTGATCGGCCACGGTGCCACCTCGGTCGAGGCTGTCAAAAACGGTACGCTCGCCGCGGCGGAGGCCGTGCGCGCCGGGCTGGTCGAGAACGTCGCCAACTCTATGGACGGCATCGTTTTGTAGGAGCGAGTTAGAGCGCTGTTATGTGCCTCGCGGCCTTCGTCGTGGGGTAGAATCAAAACCGTGTCTTGGTGCTGCACTTGCGGCGCCAGCGCGTTGTTGTTCACGCAATACGAGAGGAAGCGCTATGGACCGCTCCGAAATCTTCGATAAGATCGCCGAAGTCGCCGCTGACGTTCTGGGCGTCGATGTCGCCGACATTAGCGACGAGACTACCTTTGACGATCTCGATGCCGATTCGCTCGAGCGTCTGCAGCTGGTGACGGCCATCGAGGACGAGTTCGACCTCGAGATCGATGACGAGACCCTGCTGTCGCTCAACTCTGTCGCCGACGCTGTCGACGCTATTGAAAACGCCAAGGAGGCCTAAGTCTTGGCTTTATCTCAACGACTCGCGCGCGCCCAGGAAATCCTGGGCCACGAGTTCAATAACAAGGTGCTGCTGCGCGCGGCGCTCACGCACCCCTCTGCCGTGGAAGGTCAGCCCGTCTCGGCGAGCT
>URVK01000142.1 GCA_900551305.1 uncultured Collinsella sp. | reverse complement strand
CGCTGCTCGTCGCCGCTGTGCGCTACGTGGCCGCGCGACCCATGCGCTTTGGCAAGTCGCTCATCGCCGACGTGCTTCACGGCGGCAACACCGAGCGCATTCGCCAGATGCATCTGGACGAGGACCGCGGCTATGGTGAGCTGTCGAGCGAATCGGTCGGGCGCATCAAGGACATCATCGGCCAGCTGTGCGGCCGCGGTTATCTGGCTCCCTCGCAGGGGCAGTACCCGGTCGTGGGGCTGGGCCCGCGCGCCGGCGAGGTCGAGGACGAGGCGTTTGCCTTTACCGTTAAGCGTCGCGCGTCCAAGCGCAAGGCCTCGGCCCGTGCCCGCCGTGCGGTTGATCTGCTGCGCGAGGAGGCCGAGCTGGATCAGCGCCCGCGCGTGGGTGACGATGTCGAGCTGTTCGAGCGCCTGCGTGCCCTGCGCAAGGAGATTTCGACCGAGCTGGAGATAGCGCCGTACATGGTCTTCTCCGACAAGGCCCTGCGCGGTCTGTGCCGCCTGCGCCCGCAGACGCGCGACGAGCTTATCCAGGTCAACGGCATCGGCGAGAAAAAGGCCGATGCCTTTGGCGAGCAGTTTATGGCAGCGATTGAAGAGTTTGAGTCCGAGCATGCACGGGATGGAGCGTAACGATGGCATTCGACGATAAAACCGAGCGCACTGAGGTATCCGCCGTGCCGCTGTACCAGCAGGTTATGGACGACCTAAAGGGCGAGATCGCGCGCGGCGTGTACGCATCCGGCTCGCGCATTCCTTCCGAGATGGAGCTCGCGAAGTCCTACGGCGTGGGACGCATCACCGTGCGCCGCGCCATCGAGGAGCTGTCGCGCGCGGGGTATCTCAACCGCCAGCAGGGGAGGGGCACGTTTGTGTGCGCGCCCAAGCTCAAGCGCAAGATTGTCCAAAAGGGTGACGTTCAGAGCTTTTCCGAGGGTTGCGCTGCCAACGACATGGTGGCCGGAGCACACCTGGTGTCGCGCACGGTGGTTGCGGCGACGCGCGAGGACGCGGCGTTTTTTGGGGTGGAACCCGGCTGCGAGCTCATCGTTGTCGAGCGCGTGCGCACGGCAGACGGCGTGCCCGTCATGCTCGAGAACAACGCCTTTGTGCTGGCCGACCATCCCTACCTGCAGACGCTTGCCGACAAGGACCTCACGGACAATTCCATCTTTGCACTCGTTGCCGAGCATTCGGGCCGCGCGCCGCTCAAGTCCGACCCTTGTACCGTGGAGATTGCGCTTGCCGATGTTCAGGCGGCCTCACTGCTGGAGGTGCCGGTCGGCGAGCCGCTGTTTTATATGGAGGCGTACTTTACCGATGAGGACGAGCGGCCCTTGCTGCTCGGACGCCAAAAGATCGTGGGCTCGCGCTACGTGTTCGACATCTAACGTCCACAGATAGAACAACATGGAACAAATTTGTCGCAATGGCTTCCACCGTGGCTGCTTGCGTGGTATATATAGAACAACATAGAATGACAGCAGGTACGAGCTGCCGTCGTTCAAAGCCGCCACACAAGGAGGAGCATCACCGTGAACGCACACGATCTGGTTCAGGAAATTATCGAGCGCAAGGGCAAGATTGAGAACGTCTTTTGGATCGCCTGCGGCGGTTCGATGATCGACCTGATGCCGGCCAACGAGCTGCTCAAGCGCGAGGCCACCACGTTTGCCTCGACGGTCTACACGGCGCGCGAGTTTTGCCTGATGGCTCCCAAGAGTCTTGGCGAGAAATCACTCGTCATCGCCTGCAGCCACAGCGGCAATACGCAGGAGGTCGTCGACGGTTGCGAGATGGCGCTGGCAGCCGGCGCCGAGGTCGTGGCCATGACCGACTGCGAGGGCTCCAAGATTGATAACGGCAAGTGGACCACCTGGGTCTATCCGTGGGGCGAAGGCGTGCCGCAGGCCGAGGTTCCGCAAGGCATCGGCGTCCTGATGGCTGCCGAGCTGCTCGACCAGCAGGAGGGTTACGAGGCACTCGCCGACATGTACGCCGGCCTTAAGCAGATGGATGCGCTGTTGCCCGCTGCCCGTGAGAAGGTCAACGCCGAGCTGGGCGATCGCTTTGCCGAGCTCTGCCAGCAGCATAAGTTCTTCTATATCCTGGGTTCCGGCCCCAACTTTAGCCAGACCTACGCCATGGCCATCTGCTCGCTCATGGAGATGCAGTGGCAGCACTGCTGCTATATCCACTCCGGCGAGTATTTCCACGGCCCGTTTGAGGCCACCGAGCCCGGCGTGTTCTACTTTGTGCAGCTCGGATCGGGCGAGTGCCGCCCCATGGAGGAGCGCGCGCTCGCGTTCCTCAACACGCACACCGATACAGTCATGGTGCTCGATGCACTCGAGTACGGCGTAGGCGAGGTGCCCGCCAGCGTGCGTTCGTTCTTGGAGCCGATCTTCTTCTACAACATGAGCTGCGAGCTGCGCGCCGCCCGCGGCAAGGTGTTTGACCACAGCCCCGAGGTTCGTCGCTACATGGGCATCGAGCAGTACTAGGTAACGGGAAAAGCATTCACCTTCGATTCGCAAGTGAACAGCGTGCGTAAAAAGCGGGCCGCGCCGGGGATTTCCGGCGCGGCCCGCTTGGTATTGCGCTTAGATTCGCGAGGTGTCGCGGCAACCGACGCTTACTTGGCGTCGTAGGCCTCGGCATCCCACCAGTCGAGCTGGGCGATGTTGTCGCGAATGTGCTGGCAGCTCTTGTGGAAGCCCTCGAGCTCGTGCTCGGACAGGTCGAGCGTGTAGACCTCCTCGACGCCCTCGGCGCCGATCACGCACGGCAGGGAGGTAAAGATACCCTCCTCGCCATAATGGCCGGTCATGAGCGTGGATGCCGAAAGCACGGCGTGCTCGTTGTGCAGCACGGCGGCGCAGACGCGCGCGGCGGAGTTGGCGACGGCGTACTCGGTGCACTGCTTGCCCTGGTAGGTCACATAGCCGCCCTTGCGTGCAAGCTCCTCGATCTCCATGTGGTCGAAGGCGTACTTGTCGGGGTTCTCGGCCTGAAGTTCGTTGAGGCTCTTACCGGCGATGGTTGCGGCTTTAAAGGCGGCAAGCTGGCTAAAACCGTGCTCGCCGATCATGTAGGCGTCGATGGACTTGGGGCTCACGCCGACCTTCTTGGAGATCTCGGTGCGAAGGCGGGCGGAGTCCAGGCCGCAGCCCGAGCCGATGATCTTCTTGGGATCATAGCCGGTCAGGTGCCACAGCTCGGTGCACACGACGTCGCAGGGGTTGGAGATGCTCACGAAGATGCCGTCAAAGCCGGCGTCGACGATGCGCTTGGCAAAGGTGCGGGCGGCGTCGGTGGTAAAGAACAGCTCGCCGTCGCGGTTGCCGGCGGCCAGTGCGACCTTGCCGGCGGCGTTGACGATGACGTCGCAGCAGGCAAGCTCCTCGTAGTGGTCGTAGCAGTTGACAATCTTGGTGTTGTACGGGACAAACGAAAGGGAGTCGCGCAGGTCCTGGACCTCGGACGTCACCTTGGCCTGGTTGATATCGCACAGGTACAGCTCATCGGCAATGCCCTGCATGAGCAGACTGTTGGCAACATGTGCTCCTACGTGGCCCTGGCCGACCACACCGATCTTACGCGTCTGGTACATATATGTATCCTTTCGGCCGAGTTTTTCGCGTCGAACCATTGTAACGTCCTGCTGCCACTTTGCTAGGCTAAAGCGCCATAGATTTTTGGGCATGCCTTAATCTCTACTTTTGGAGTGATTTGGGCCGCTGACGGCATCGCTGGGCGATATGCTCGCGCGGATGGGGCCGCTCGTTGTACCATAGCTGCAACTGACTCGTAAGGAGCATCCATGCCCATTCGCATCCCCGACGCCCTCCCTGCCGCCGCGCAGCTCGAGAGCGAGAACATCTTTGTCATGACCGAGTACCGCGCGCTGCACCAAGACATCCGTCCGCTGCGCGTGCTCATCCTCAACCTCATGCCCACCAAGATCGCCACCGAGACGCAGATCATGCGCAAGCTCTCCAACACGCCGCTGCAGGTGGAGGTGGACCTGCTGCGCACGAAAACGCACGAGGCCACGCACGTGAGCGCCGGCCACCTGGAGACGTTCTATCGCACGTTCGACGACATCCGCGACATCCACTACGACGGCCTGATCATCACGGGCGCGCCGGTGGAGCAGATGCCGTTCGAGGAGGTCGACTACTGGCCCGAGCTCTGCCAGATCATGGATTGGTCCACCACGCACGTGCACTCCACGCTGCACATTTGTTGGGGCGCGCAGGCCGGTCTGTACCATCATTACGGTATCCAGAAGTATGACCTGCCGGCAAAGGCAAGCGGCGTGTTCGAGCATTATCTGGTGAAGCCGCAAAGCCCGCTGGTCCGCGGCTTTGACGACCGCTTCTATGCCGTACATTCGCGCAACACCGATGTGCGTCGCGAGGACGTGGAGGCCGAGCCGCAGCTTGAGGTCGTGGCCGTGTCCGACGAGGTGGGCCTGTACATCGTCAAGTCGACCGACAGCCATCGCTTCTTTGTCTTTGGCCATCCCGAGTACGATACCGACACGTTGCGCCTGGAGTACGAGCGCGACGTGAAGCGCGGCCTCAACCCTCAGGTGCCGGCGCACTACTTTCCGGGTGACGACCCCACCGCCGAGCCGCGCAACGTCTGGCGCAGCCAGGCTCAGCTGTTCTACACCAACTGGCTCAACTACTACGTCTACCAGACCACGCCCTACGACCTGGCCCGCGCCGGCGAGGAGCACTAGGCTGCGATGGTACTGCTGTAGCCGTGGCTGATGTGGCGGCGATTAGGCGCTGATGATGTGGGGTAGCGGCAGGTCGTGAGCGTCGGTGGGAACGCGGTCGACACGCTGCTCGTCAAAGGCGATGCCGATGATTTGGCATGCGGGCGAGAGCATGGGCAGATAGCG
>URVK01000141.1 GCA_900551305.1 uncultured Collinsella sp. | reverse complement strand
CCGAGGGCCAGGGTGCTGCTGAGGAGTCCGAGGCCGAGGGTGCCGAGCCTGCCGCTGCCGTCGAGCCTGTCGTCGAGCCCGAGCCTGCTGCAGAGCCGGAGCCCGAGCCCGAGCCGGCAGAGCCCACGACGGCTGACCTCTACGCCCGTCGTCCCCGCAAGCGCAAGGCCGTCGTCGACCAGCTCGCTCGCGAGCTCGAGGCCGAGGACGAGGCCGTTGCCGAGGCTGCCACCGCCGACGCCTCG
Organism: uncultured Collinsella sp.; assembly: GCA_900551305.1. Lineage (GTDB taxonomy): Bacteria > Actinomycetota > Coriobacteriia > Coriobacteriales > Coriobacteriaceae > Collinsella. The sequence goes on along the minus strand of URVK01000141.1, from coordinate 4,736 downwards.
AAGGGAGGCGATGAGTAATGCCTATCGGACCTGCGCGCATGCCGCTCTTCGATCACCTGGGAGAGCTCCGTCGCCGCCTGACCATCGTGGTCGTGTCGGTGTTTGCCGCCGCCATCGTGCTGTATTTCGCCACGCCCGTGGTGCTCGACATCCTGGAAGACCCCATCCGCTCCTTTGTGCCGGACGGTAAGTTCTACATCACCACCACGCTCGGCGGCTTTGGCCTGCGCTTCTCGCTGGCCATCAAGATGGCCGTGGTCATGTGCACGCCCATGATCATCTGGCAGATTCTGGCATTTTTCCTGCCGGCACTGCGTCCCAACGAGCGCAAGTGGGTTGTGCCTACGGTGCTCGCCTCGACGGTGCTGTTCTTCCTGGGCGCAATCTTTTGCTACTTCATCATTATCCCGGCAGGCTTTGAGTGGCTCATCGGCGAGACCTCTGCCGTCGCAACCGCGCTGCCCGACCTGGAGAACTACGTCAACATGGAGCTGCTCTTTATGATCGGCTTTGGTGTGGCGTTTGAGCTGCCGCTCATCATCTTCTACCTGTCCGTCTTCCACATCGTGTCCTACGCGGCCTTCCGCGGCGCCTGGCGCTACGTGTACGTGGGCCTGCTTGTGGGATCGGCTGTGGGTAAGCCCGACCGCTCCCCCCCGTACACGCAGCGTTGTGATTACGCCCGACGGCTCGCCCGTTACGCTGGGGCTCATGTATGGTGCCCTGCTCTCGCTCTACGAGATTTCGCTCGCCATTGCCCGCGTGGTCATTACCGCGCGCGAGGGCAAGGAGGGCTTGTTTGTGAGCCGTCTGGACCTGTTCTCGGACGATGAGGACGACGAGGAGTAAATCGGTATGCACGAGGTTGGCATTGTCAACGGCATACTCGATACAGTGATTCGCGCGGCGCGTGGGGCGGGGGCCTCGCGCGCCGTTTTGGTAACGCTGCGTATCGGGGATATGACCGAAGTTGTGCGCGAGGCGCTCGACTTTGCGTGGGAGACATTTCGCGATGAGGACCCGCTCACGCGAGGCTGCGAGCTTGCCGTGGAGGAAGTCCATCCACAAAGCGAGTGTCTGGACTGCGGGGAGGTCTTTGAGCACGATCGCTTCCATTGCCGCTGTCCCCAATGTGGCGGCGCCAACGTGCGCCTGCTGCACGGCCGCGAGCTCGACATCGCAAGTATCGAAATCGAAACCCCCGACGATTAGCCCGCTAGCCATCTGGTGATGGGGTATAAAGGGGCCAAAGTAAGGAGCGCTAAGTATGGCTGAGAAAACGATTGATATCGCGTCGCCGATTCTGTCGCGCAACGAGCGCCTGGCAGATCAGCTGCGACAGCGATTTAAAGAGACAAACACCTATGTGATCAATGTGCTGTCGAGCCCCGGTTCGGGCAAGACCACCACGATCCTGGGCACCAACGAGCGCCTGCGCGACAAGGCTGGCCTGCGCTGTGCCGTCATCGAGGGCGATATTGCCTCGGATGTCGACGCCATCACCATGAAGGAAGCCGGCATGCCCGCCATCCAGATCAACACGGGTGGCCTGTGCCACCTCGAGGGCAACATGATCATGGAGGCCGTTGACGCGTTCGACCAGGCGGTGGGTCTTCAAAATATCGACGTCATCTTTATCGAAAACGTGGGCAACCTGGTCTGCCCGGTCGACTTTGACCTGGGCGAGAACCTGTCCATCATGATTCTCTCGGTGCCCGAGGGCGACGACAAGCCCATCAAGTACCCGGGCATCTTCCAGCACGCCGGCGCGCAGCTGCTCAATAAGGTCGACGTGGCCCCGGCTTTCGATTTTGACATGGATAGGTATACTAGGACACTCGATGACCTCAATCCGCAGGCGCCGCGGTTTGCCGTGAGCGCGCGCAAGGGCGAGGGCATGGATGCCTGGTGCGATTGGCTCATCGGGCAGATCGAGCAAGCAAGGGCGTAAATCGGCCGCCATACGGGCGGGCGTAGCCGCAGAGACACGAGATAGGAGCCTCTTTTGAAGCTCATCATCGCAGAGAAAAACGACGCCGCGCGTCAGATTGCCGAGCGTCTGTCCACGGGCAAACCCAAAAAGGACAAGGTGTACAACACCGCAATCTACCGTTTTGAGTGGAAGGGCGAGGAGTGCGTGACCATCGGCCTGGCCGGTCACATCCTTGCGCCCGATTTTTGCGACAGCGTGCTGTTCGATAAAAAGCTGGGCTGGTATTCGGTTACCGAGGACGGCGAGATGCTACCGGCCGACATGCCCGATGGCCTGGCACGCCCGCCCTACGACACCAAACGCAAGCCGTTTCTTGCCGACGGCATCTCCATCAAGGGCTGGAAGCTCGAGAGTCTGCCGTATCTCACCTGGGCACCCGTCATTAAGCTGCCGGCCGAGAAGGAACTCATCCGCTCGCTTAAGAACCTCGCCAAAAAGTCCGACAGCGTCATCATCGCCACGGACTTCGATCGCGAGGGCGAGCTGATCGGTTCGGACGCCCTCAACAAGGTGCGCGAGGTGGCGCCCGACTTGCCGGTCGCCCGCGCCCAGTATTCTTCGTTTACCAAGGCCGAGATCACGCAGGCCTTCGATAACCTTGTCTCGCTCGACCAGAACCTGGCCGACGCCGGCGAGAGCCGTCAGCACATCGACCTCATTTGGGGTGCGGTGCTCACGCGCTACCTGACGCTCGCCAAGTTTGGCGGCTTTGGCAACGTGCGTTCCGCCGGCCGCGTGCAGACGCCGACGCTTGCCCTGGTGGTCGAGCGCGAACGTTTGTGCCCGAGGACTATTGGCAGATTCGCGGCATGGGCGCCGCGCAAGGCGCTGCCGAGGATGATCGCTTTAAGATCGCGCACAAGACGGCGCGCTTTACCGACAAGGATGCTGCTGAGACGGCGTACGGTCACGTTGACGGTGCCAAGACGGCAACCGTCGCCGCGGTGACCAAGCGCTCACGCAAGCAGCAGCCACCCACGCCGTTTGCGACCACCTCGCTGCAGGCCGCCGCCGGTAGATATGCCGCGAACCCTGCGCGTACCATGCGCATCGCCGAGTCCCTCTACATGGCGGGCCTCATCAGCTACCCGCGTGTCGACAACACCGTGTACCCCGCGACGCTCGATCTGGGCGCCGTGGTGAGCGACCTGGCAAAGATCAACCCGGCGCTGGCGCCCGTGTGCAAAAAGGTGCTCGCCGGCCCCATGAAGCCCACGCGCGGCAAAGTCGAGACCACCGACCACCCGCCTATCTACCCCACGGGCGAGGGCGATCCGTCCACGCTCGATGGCGGCCAGCGCAAGCTCTACGACCTCATCGCCCGCCGCTTCCTGGCGACGCTTATGGGTCCCGCGATCATCGAGAACACCAAGCTCGAGCTCGACGTGAACGGTGAGCCGTTCGTGGCTTCGGGCGATGTGCTCGTGACCCCGGGTTTCCGCGAGGCATACCCGTACGGACTCAAGCGCGACGAGCAGATGCCGCCGCTTGAGCAGGGCGATACGGTCGACGTGTTCGACATTAAGCTCGAGGCCAAGCAGACCGAGCCGCCCGCGCGCTACAGCCAGGGCAAGCTTGTGCAGGAGATGGAAAAGCGCGGCCTGGGTACCAAGTCCACGCGCGCGAGCATCATCGAGCGCCTGTATGCCGTGCGCTATCTCAAAAATGATCCCGTTGAGCCGAGCCAGCTGGGCATCGCCATCATCGATGCGCTGACGCAATTTGCCCCGCGCATCACGAGCCCCGATATGACCAGCGAGCTTGATGGCGATATGACCCGTGTGGAGCGCGGCGAGGACACCGAAGAGCATGTCGTGACGCACTCGCGCGCGCTGCTGGCTGGCGTGCTCGACGAACTGCTCAAGCACACGCAGGAGCTGGGCGACGCCATCAGCGACGCCGTCACGGCCGATGCGCGCGTGGGCGCTTGCCCCAAGTGCGGCAAGGACTTGGTTATGAAGACGAGCGCCAAGACCCGTGGCAGCTTCATTGGCTGCATGGGCTGGCCCGACTGCGATGTGACCTATCCGGTGCCGAGCGGCGTCAAGGTGAGCCCGCTCGAGGGCGAGGCCGCCGTGTGCCCCGAGTGCGGTGCGCCGCGCATTAAGTGTCAGCCGTTCCGCCAGAAGGCCTTCGAGATTTGCGTGACCCCCACATGCCCCACCAACTACGAGCCCGACCTTAAGGTGGGCGAGTGCAAGGTGTGCGCCGAGGCCGGACGCCATGGCGACCTGATCGCGCACAAGAGCGAGAAGAGCGGCAAGCGTTTTATCCGCTGCACCAACTATGACGATTGCGGCGTGAGCTATCCTCTACCGGCGCGCGGTAAGCTCGAGGCGACGGGTGAGACCTGCCCCGAGTGCGGCGCCCCCATCGTGGTGGTCAACACGGCGCGCGGCCCGTGGCGTATCTGCGTCAACATGGACTGTCCGACCAAGGAGAAGAAGCCGGCCCGCGGCCGCAAGACCACAACCAAGGCGAGCACGGCAAAGAAGACCACGGCGACAAAGAAGACCACGGCTAAGAAAGCAACTGCCGCCAAGAAGACGACCGCGAAGAAGTCGACTACCAAAAAGACCGCTGCCGACAAGTAGCCGCACGGTCGAAACATCACCTAAAACAAAAACGAGCGAGGACCTCAAAATCCTCGCTCGTTTTTTGTCCGGCAGTTAGGGACGTTCCTTTTAATATGAGCAGGACATTGCCAAGAGGCAAAATCGGGCCTGGCCCCAACGATATGGGG
>URVK01000140.1 GCA_900551305.1 uncultured Collinsella sp. | reverse complement strand
TCCATGCGGCCGCGGTGCCCGCGGTAGATGCCGCCGTCGGTGGGCTCGGTGGAAATGACGAACTCGGGCTTAATGCCGTCCTTGTTGTAGATGTACTGCCAGCACATGCCGTCGCAGTCCTCTTCCTGGACGGTGCCGACGACCATGATCTTATAGCCCTCGGGGATGAGGCCCATGTCCTTCATCATCTTGGCAGCGTAGGTAGCGGAAGCCATGCCGCCCTCCTGGTCAGAGCCGCCGCGGCCGTAGATGATCTCGTCGGTCTCATAGCCCTCATAGGGGTCCGCATCCCAGTTCTCGATGTTGCCGATGCCGACGGTGTCGATGTGGGAGTCGATGGCGATGATCTTGTCGCCCTCGCCCATAAAGCCCATGACATTGCCCAAGCCGTCGACCTTGACCTCGTCATAGCCAAGGCTCTCCATCTCGGCCTTGATGCAAGCGACAACCTCACCCTCCTCGCAGGACTCAGAGGGGTGCGAGATCATAGCGCGCAGGAAGCGAGTCATATCAGCACGATGAGACTCAGCAGCAGCCTTGATAGCGTCGAAATCGAGTTCTTTAGCCATTGTTCTTAACCTTTCAAACGAAGGAATCTACCTGTGAGGTGGCGGAGCGATACCTATTTATTCCGCCCAGTATTAGCAAGTGGGGTATTCGCCTTCCCAGACGATGCGGCGGTACTGGTCGGGATCGGTGTCGCCCTCGGTGGAGAAGCAGAGCACGGAGCTCGTCTTGTCCAGGCCGATGAGTTCCTTGAGCTCGGCGTACTCGGGATCGAGCATGAGGGTCTCGACCAGGCCGGTGGTCACAGCGCCGGACTCGCCGGAGATGACGCGCGGGTCGCCCTTCTCGGGAGCGCCCAGGGTGCGCATGCCGCGAGCGGTGACCCAGTCGGGGCAGGACACGAAGGCGGTGGTGTGGTTGCGCAGGATATCCCAGCCCAGGATGTTGGGCTCGCCACAGCACAGGCCGGCCATGATGGAGGGCATGTCGCCGTCCACGATGCGCGGATCGCCGTCGCCGGCGGCAGCGCCCTTGTACAGGCAGGCGGCAGGCGCGCACTCAACCACGACGAAGGTAGGCGGGTTATCGGGATACAGGTTGGTGAAGTAGCCCACCACGGCGCCGGCGAGCGAGCCGACGCCAGCCTGGACAAACACGTGCGTCGGGCGGTTGATGGCCATCCCGCGCAGCTGCCCGGCAGCCTCGGAAGCCATGGTGCCGTAGCCCTCCATGATCCAGGACGGGATCTTCTCGTAGCCCTCCCAGGCGGTGTCCTGAACGATGACGCCGCGCTCGCAGGCGTCGGCCTCGGCGGCGGCCATGCGCACGCACTCGTCGTAGTTGACCTCTTCAATGGTCACCGTGGCGCCCTCGGCGGCAATGTTATCGAAGCGGGGCTTGGTGGAACCCTTGGGCATGTGCACGACAGCCTTCTGGCCCAGCTTGTTGGCAGCCCATGCCACGCCGCGGCCATGGTTGCCGTCAGTGGCGGTAAAGAAGGTGGCCTGGCCAAAGTCCTCGGCCAGCTGATCGGAGGTCAGGTAATCGAAGGTGCAGTCGGCAACGTCCTTGCCGGTCTCATCGGCAATATAGTTGGCCATGGCAAACGAGCCGCCCAGGACCTTAAAGGCGTTGAGGCCAAAGCGATAGCTCTCGTCCTTAACGCACAGGTTGGACAGGCCCAGGCGCGCAGCCTGACCGTCCAGACGGGCAAGCGGAGTGACGGTATATTGAGGGAACGACTGGTGGAAGGCACGGGCCTTCTTCACGTGGTCGAGGCTCATGATTCCCAAGTGCTTGTCATCGCTCTTGGGCATCGTGTTGCCCGCCCACTGGATCTTATCGGCCATACGGTGAACTCCTTAAGTCCTCTCTTGCCGGCCCCCGCATACGCGTTTCAGCCCGATCCCATTCACACGGCTGAACTTTTATGTGGATGCCAAACAAAAAGTTTGTTAGTACTGTTCTATCACACTTTTTGATTGGCATACCTAACGAATTGTTTGTTGCCGTAATCGGTACTTTTTCGCCGCCGAACGGTCATGAATTGCCTTGTTGATGGATTTGTTTGCGGCCAAGTGTGGTTTATGGCAAAGTGTGCCCAAACTAATTTTTAGGAAGGCAACCATGACCCCCGCACAGATTGAGTTTTACAAGCGCCTCGCACACGGTCTGGCGCTCCAATTTGGCCCCAACTGCGAAGTCGTCGTCCACGACCTAGAGACCGAGGACGTGGACCACTCCATCGTAGTGATCGAAAACGGCCACGTCAGCGGGCGCAAACTGGGTGACGGCCCCAGCCATATCGTGTTTGAGTCCATGCACGAAGGCGCCACCGACGTACACGACCGCGAGCCGTACCTCACTAAAACCACCGACGGTAAGCTGCTCAAATCGTCGACGATCTTTATCCGCAACGATGAGGGCAAACCCGTCGGCATTTTGGGCATCAACTTTGACATTACGCTTATGAAGGCTTTTGAGCGTTCGCTCGACGCCTTTACCGGCACCGGCGGCACGGGCTATACCGAGCCCGAGCCCATTACCAAGAACATCGGCGACCTGCTCGAGGACCTGCTGCACGAGTGCGAGCAGTTTGTGGGCAAGCCCGCGGCACTCATGACCAAAGACGAGCGCATTCGTGCCATTGGCTACCTCGACCGTCGCGGCGCCTTCCTCATTTCCAAGTCGAGCGAGCGCGCCTGCGAGTTCTTTGGCATCTCCAAGTACAGCTTCTATAGCTACCTCAATGAGGCCAAGGCGGCGGCCGGCGACAAGTAGGCACTCGCCTGGATTGCCCCTCCCCTTTTGGGTGCGAGTTCTGGAAAGCACGAATCCAAGACCGGGCCGCTTGGGAAGTTCCATATAATCGATGTCATTAGTATTTCGAAAGGATGGAACAGAATGGCGTTGAGCAAGGCATCATGCACCGGTCGCGGATTGATTCCGGCAATTGGTGGACATGTGCACCGCATGTTCGATGAGGGTGAAGACGACCTGTTTTCGCTAAGCCTTGACGACGTGATGGATGATCGCCCGTGGACCGCCGACGAACTCATGGGCGGCGGGGCTCGCCCGTCAAGCCCCGATCCCACACTTGCGCCTAAGCCCGCATCTGCGCCGACTCCTGCGCAGTCGCCTGTTTCGACGCCCGCGCCTACGCCCGCACCCACTTCGGCGTCCACGCCCGCTCCCCGCCCCGCAAGCGACCCGTCCGAGACGGCGGCATTTCTCGCTGCAGCGACGCAGGGCAAATCGGCCGACAGCACCGTTATGTACAGCGCCCAGCAGTTGCCTGTTCCTGCGGCACGCAAGCCTCCGGTCGCAAGGCTCGATGAGCCCGTTGCCCATCAGGTTGCCTACGATTCCTGGGCTGCAGCCGATCTGGATGAGACCTCTACCGGCATGCCGGCGCTCGACGTTCCAGTTAATCCGCTTTTTGCCGCCAACACGAGCGCCGCGGACTATGAGGGCGGTGCGGCATATTCCGATTATTCCGATGGCTATGCTGGCACCAGTCGCATCGAGACCGAGGATTATGGCACCGCACCGAGCGATTATCTCAACGATCCGTACGCTGCCACGCGTGCACCGGAATATGACCCGGAGGCCGCGTCCGCACCGGCGTACACCAAAAGCACGGGCGAAGAACGCTTCGCCGATTATTACGCCGAGGAAAAGGCACTGCGTTTCTCGGAATTTCCGCAGGCAGTCAAGATTGCCTTTCTCGCCATTGTCATTGCCCTGTTCGGCGTCATTGCGTTTGAGGGATTCCAGCTGTTCCGCGGCCCCACCCAAGCGGAGTCGGAGACCCAGCAAAAAGAGGACGATAACCAGTACCTGGACATCAACACCCTCAAGGGCGACCCCAACGACGGAGACGATGAGTAGCGGGAGCTGAAGGCGGCCGCAGGATCCCGCATCCAGCGCCGGCTTCTAAGTGCTGTTTTGTCATCCAGCCACACTTTTGGTATGTAAAATAAGTAGTTGGAAAAAATCAAAAGCTGTTTCGATTATCGGCCTAATACAACCATTATTCCAACCAATGGTTTTAGAAACGGTATTTAGCGGTTCCCAACCATTTATTTACCGTTCTCGACAATACAATCAAAGTCAATCAGTTCAAGCTGCTCTACGAATTTCTCCAAATACGAAACGACTTCCTCGTTGTTGACGAATAGCGGCCTGTCCTGCGTTAGCCTGCCTGATTTGTCCTGCGGATAGCGGAGGCTGATGCCGTTGTTATCGATGTCAGCAACGGCTTTTACGAAAGCACCCATGTTCTTGATGGTTCTATTGTCCTCACGGCACTTTTGCCTCGGAAACCTTGAGAGCAAAGAGTTCCACAAGCTCGTGAGGCCGTGATCTCTCTTAGGCTCAGCTCCACACCTTTTTATCGCCCTTTTAATTGCAAGCTCAATACAGTGCCTTGTGAGGAACATTACCGGAATCGCGTAGGAATACTCCAGCATCAAATACATACCAGGCTTGTCAATTGCTTTCCTCCCAGCGGCCGCAAGCTCCTTTGCGGCATTGAGGAAAGATCGTATGAACTCATCATCGAACTTATCGGCTTTAAACTCGTCCTTCATCAAGGCAGACGAGTCCAACAGCGAGAAATCCCTCAAAGTGGGGTCGTTGAAGCCATCCATCTGAGACTTCATGACTTGTTGGCTCATGTATTTAGGAAACACATGGTCATTGAACACACTCTCCATCAGAGAATCTCTCCCGTTTTCGCGTCTATCTTCGCTCCCGACCTCGAGCCGATGAACTCATCCACCATCTCGTCGTCGCGGTCGGGCTCGGTCACGAAGAGCGGTCCCGGGACGTCGACGCGCGGGCCAATCGTCAGGCCGTTGCTCGCGATGATGCGATCGAGGTTCTGTCTACGGTGGAGCGTGCGGGCCCGTAGTGTGTCGAAGGAATAGCCCCGGCCCCGCACGTCAGTCTCGTTGATGAGCCTGTTGGCGCACTCGGCGTAGCCGTTCAAGATGCGGCTCCGGGCGTTCCCCGGAGTGGCGGGGGGGTATAGGGTAT
>URVK01000139.1 GCA_900551305.1 uncultured Collinsella sp. | reverse complement strand
GACGATGCGGCCGTCGTTGACGGTATAGACGGAGTCGCCCATGACCAGGTGGCCGAGGGTGGACTTGCCGGCGCCGTTGGGGCCCATCAGCACGTGGGTCTCACCGGTGGCGACGTTGAGGTTGACATTGTGGAGGATGGTCTTCTCGTCCACGGAGGCGGTGAGACCATCGATGGAAAGCAGCGGATTTGCGCTCATGCTGTCCCTCTCTGTATATGGTGTACTCATAGGTGTACTAAACCCTAGGAATCTTCTCGGAATAAAGTTACTATGGGTTCGGCGTTAGTCAAGGGAAAACCCGACTAATCCACTCGACTTTTCTAGATGTGGGACAAAATAACAAGGTTTGTTTGTCCCACTTACTTAAGATTTGGGACAAACAGACCTGGTTATGTTGTCCCAGATGCGATGGGAGGGTAGGTATGCTCATTTCTTCCAAGGGCCGCTATGCCCTCCGGCTGATGATCTATATCGCGGCGCTGGGCGACGCCGAGGGCAAGATTGCCTTGCGCGAGGTTGCCGACCGTGAGCATATCTCACAAAAGTATTTGGAGCAGCTGGTTCGTCCGCTTATGAAGGCGGGCCTGCTTAAGAGCGTGCGCGGCAAGGGCGGCGGCTACATGATGGCCAAGGATCCAGCCGAGGTGCGTGCCGGCGACATCCTGCGCGCCGTCGAGGGCAGCACGGCGCCCGTGGCGTGCGACGGCATCGACAACAGCTGCACCCGCAGCGATTTGTGCTCGACCGTCAAGTTCTGGCGCGGCCTGGACGACGTGATCGAAAAGTACGTCGACGGCGTGACGTTGGCCGACCTGGCCGCCGTCCCCGAAATCAACTTTGACATTAAGCTGTAGGGGTGCAAATGGCATCTCTCGACAAGGTGTACAAGCAAATCGAAGTTTTTGCTCGGGAATGTGACGCCGAGAAGGTCGTGTTGTTTGGTTCTCGTGCTCGAGGCGACAACTTGCCCAAGAGCGATATTGACATCGCCGTAGCAGGTTGCCGGGATTTCGGCCGTTTCTCATATTTGATCGAGGAACATCTTGATACTCTTTTAGATGTAGATGTCGTCAATCTCGACGAGTCCCTATCGCAGCAATTGCTCGATGAGATTGCCAAGGATGGTGTGATTCTGTATGAAAAAATATGAGAACTTTGTTAGCGCCTTGGCGAATCTTGAGGATGCGCCCAATCAGGATCTCAACAATGATTTTGTTCAGAGTGGATTGATTAATAAGTTCAATCTTCAATTTGAACTGAGCTGGAAGCTCCTTAAGCGTCTGCTCGAGTATGAGGGCGCCACGCTTGCCGCGTCGGGGTCTCCTCGTGCCATCTTGAAGGAGTCCTACCGATTCTACGACTTTATTGATGAGGCAGCCTGGCTGGATATGCTCAGAGACCGCAATACGAACGTCCATATCTACGACAACAAGCTCGCTCAAGATTTGATTCAGCGCATCTTGAACGTCTATATTCCCGCTTTCTGTCAGTTGAGAGACGGGCTGACGAAACGTTACGGCGAGCTTCTGTTGGCGCCCGACGACCAGTTTGTCTAATTCCTTAAGATTTCGCGGAGGGTTGTTGCCGTTTACCGAGGGGTTGTTGTGTAACAACGGGCGAGCTGCAATACTTATTTTTATCTTTGCAAACTGAACTTTAACTACACCAATGCAGGGAGGATTTTATGCAGCCCAAGCATTCCGCGATTGTCGCGGGCCTGACGCTGGCGCTTTCGTTTGGCGCCGTTTCCGCGCCGGCACCCGCCGCCGCCGAGGAGCCCACGCCGGGCGTTGCCTCGGATGCCACCGATATCGACAAAGGTCTCTACACCCAGCAGTCCTTCTCGGGCGTGCTGAGGTCGGTCCAGGGCGTTTCGTTTGTCAACGTGACTCCCGAGATGAAGTACTTTACCAAGTACGAGAGCCATGGCAACTATAACCAGGGCTTTTCGTATGGTGACGGCTACAACGCGCTGGGCTATTACCAGTTCGACCGTCGTTGGTCGCTCATTCCGTTTATGAAGCAGGTCTACAACTACGATTCTGCCAAGTACGGCATGCTCAAGGATGCGATTGATCGCGGCAGCGAGATTTCCAACGCGAGCAATGCCATGTACGAGAACGGCCAGCTTACCGAGCTGGGCCGTATTGCACAGGAGGCCTTCCAGGGTGCTTATAACACCGATCCTGCTGAGTTTTCGGCTCTGCAGGATGCGTATGCGTACAACTCGTACTATGCGGTGACCGAGGCGTGGCTCAAGAGCGGCCTGGGTATTGATATTTCGGGCCGCGCCGATTGCGTCAAGGGCATGGTGTGGAGCATTACCAACATGTGCGGCACTGGTGGCTGCAGGGACTTTTTCCGCTGGGCGAATCTTTCCAACGATATGTCCGACCGCGAGTTTGTGACGGCGCTCTCCAATAGTGTGGTCAACAATGTCGCCACTAAGTTTTCGAGTCAGCCCCAGTATCATGAGGGCTGGAAGAATCGTTATAAGAATGAGCTGAAGGACTGCTTGGTTTTTATCGCCGAGGATGAGGCTGCCGCTGCGACGCCCGTGCAGCCCGAGCCTACGCCGGCGCCCTCGCCGACACCTGATTCGAATGACGACTCGAGTGACGATGCCAACGATGATAGGATGGATGCGCCCTCGACCGATGCTGACGGTAATGGCTCTGCTGGTGGCACTACCAACGACGGCTCTACCTCGAACGGCTCCGATTCGAACGGCTCTGCTGCGGGCGATTCGTCTTCAAGCTCTGCCGGCAATACGGGCAGCGACGCTTCTGGTTCGACCGACGCTGACACCTCTAACTCATCTACCGGCTCGAGTGATTCGTCCATTGACACTGGCTCTAACAACGGCTCTGGCTCTGACGCAACCCCTGATTCCGATGCTTCCAAGGACGACTCGAATAAGGCGCCGGACGCTCCCGTTGCTTCGCCGGATAAGAAGCCCTCTTTCTCCGTGCAGCTTGGTTCTACGCTGGGCTCTTCGCTGATGGCTGGCGTCAATAATGGCTCGACTCAGAACAAGGACAACTCTGATCAGGTTTCCACGGAAAAGACCGAGGCCGCAAAGGGCGACTCCAAGGATGAGGCTTCCGAGAAGACCGAATCTGATAAGGGTTCTAGCTCTGAGGAGAAGGACGACAAGTCCACTCAGAAGAAGGACGAGGGTAAGAAGTCTGAATCTGAGGGGAAGGACAAAAACAAGGACAAGACCGAGGACGGAAAGCAGCAGGGCGAGGACAGCAGTAAGGGCAACACCGACAAACAGAACCAGGAGCAAAATGACTCCAAGACGGTGACCACTACAACCACCACTACAACGACTAAGACTTCGGGCGGTAATATGCCCAAGACGGGCGACCTTATCGTTATGGCGAGCCTTGCCAGCGCGAGCTTGGCCACACTGGGCGCTACGTCTATCGTAAGTGGTAAGCATAAGCTCGATCAGCAGAAGAAGGCTTCTGGGGAGGACGGCTCGGAGGAGTAGCCTCTCGGTTGCCAGATAACTAAAGAGTCGGGACGGGGTCCGGTGCGAATGCGTCGGGCCCCGTTTTGTTGTGCAACGATTAGTTGTGCCCCCTCATACCTCTTGTTGCTACCGTTGCCCGATATGTTTGCGCGGCGACATCGGTACGCGCGAGGCGGTCATTACAATTGGCATCGTGTTGCGATTTAGGGGGAACGTTTTGGTGTCTGAACAGGCAAATAATGGTTGTGCTGACGGCTTTGGCGTGCGTTTGATCGGCTGTGCCGACGATGCGGCTTTGCCCATTGGCGTGCACGACTATGCGGAGGCTCTTGGTTGCTGCATGCTGGTTGACAAGACCATGTTTATTGCCGATGTGTTGGACTGCGACGCGTCCGTTGTGGTGTGCTGTCGACCCGAGGGTTTTGGCAAGAGCATGAACTTGTCGATGCTCAGGGCTTTTCTGGAGCGTCCAGCGGTCGGTCGCTCTGGTCAGCGTTTGTTTGCCGATGCTCAGATTTGGGATGCGGACGGCGGGCGCTATCGGGATGAGCATGCTTGCTATCCGGTGATATCGCTGGACTTTTCTGGCGCTGCGAGGCGTGGCCCCGCTGTTGCCAGCGTCGTGCGCGATGCTCTTTCGGACGAGTGCGCCCGCCTGCTAGCGCTTTTGGAGGCTCCGGATTTAGCTCGAGACAAGGTGCGTCACATCGAACGTGTTGCGCGTGGCGCGGCGAGCGAGGACGAGGTCGCCTCGGTGCTTGGCGTGCTCATTGAGCTGCTGGAGATGGCCTGCGATGAGCAGGTTGTATTGCTCGTTGATGGGTACGATGCGGCATGGTTGGGCCGTGCAAGCGTGAGGGGCGCTTCCGGTGCTGATCCGGCAGGGCTATTCGATCGCGTGCTGTTCGACGCCATTGCCGCTGCGCGCGATTCGTTGCGGCTGACGTGTTTGATGGGGGAGCGTCCCGGACCTGCTGAAGCGGCGCTTTCTTTGCACGGCTGCTCGTATTGTCTGACGACGCCGCTTTCGACCTGGTGTGACCGTTGTTTCGGCTTTTCGGATGCCGAGGTCCAGGCTCTGTTGAATCATGCTGGGCGCGAGGAATATCTTGATGATGCGCGTGAATGGCTCGAGGGGTATCGGTTTGGCAGGGTCTATTGCTCGAGTCCAGCGCGTGTGATCGGTTTTCTCGGCCGAGGCTGCACGGCGCCTGTGCGTGCCGATCTGTATGGATATGCCGATTGCCTGAGTAGGGTAGTTGCCGGATGGAATCTCGACCGCCTTTCGGTCTTGTTTGATTTGCTCGAGGCCCATGGGTGCGCTGAGGTCCCGCTTTGTTTGGGCACTGCAGAGTTAGATGTCTCGCCTGACGATGGCATGTGGACAGCGCTGTATCTGTCCGGTTTTCTCACGACGGATATGACTGAGGAGCCAGAGCATGGCGATCGCCTCCGTGCTTTGCGATTGCCCAATAAAGAGCTTCGCCAGGCCTTGCGTCTAGTGATTGTTGAGTGGTTTGAGTGCGCTGCCGAAGACATTCGAGACGTCGATGCGTTTCGCGACGGGCTGTGCCGTGGGAACGAGGATACCGTGAGGCGGGCGCTAAGCCGCATCCTGGGGGATGCGGGGATCGGTGAGACCGACCCAGATAAGCCGCTGCCATATCAGCTGCTCCTGCAGGGG
>URVK01000138.1 GCA_900551305.1 uncultured Collinsella sp. | reverse complement strand
CCACATGCCAGGGGGCCCGCCCAAAATAGCCCGCTGCCATATCATCTGCTCTTGCAGGGGCTCTGCTTTGGCTTGCCGGGCTATGCCAATCCTGCCTCGAGGCGAAAGTGTGGCGCAGGTCGCTGGGACATCCAGGTTTTCCCTACGGGTGCTGTGTTCGACGTAGCAGATACGATTGGCATGCTGGACGAGCGCCCGCTGATAACGATCAACATGATGTATGACCCCGGTGTGGATGCGCTGGGCCTGGAATTGCTGGCCGTGCAGTCGCTACTCGACATAGAGCGCGACGGCATCGACGAAATCCGTGTGCCACGACCCGGAGTTGGCCGCATGCGCTGGGGGTTTGGGTTTGATGGACAGCATGTGGCTACGGTGTGCCAGCGGCTTTAAGCGCTGAGGTGTTTCCGGCTTCCGTTACTCGGTGTCCTTCATGGGCGGCATGGGCTTCCAGTTGGGATCCTTGATGATCTTGCGGGCGTCTTTCATGCCTCGGCGCAGCGCCGGAATGCCGGTCTTAAAGCACTTGTCGACCGCGGCCAGGCGAATGAATTCCTTGCAGAAGGTCGCGGCATTGCCTAGGCGGAACAGCATGGGGTGGTAGTCACCGTAGATCTGCATATAGCGAGCGAGGAAGCCTCGGTTGCGCATGATGTAGTAGCGGTTGGTGTCGCTCGTGGAGTTGAGCTGGCGCTTGCCGGCGATATCCCAGTTAGAGACGGCGCGGGCGCGCTTGAGAACCACGTCAGCAACAACGGCGGCGGGGAAGTGTTGGCTGGCCACGTAGCCGTAGCAGGCATCGTCGCCGTAGATAAAGAAGCGCGCATCGGGCAGGCCAATCTTGTCGACCACGCGGCGCGAGAACATGCCGCCCTCAAAGCACAGCTGGTTCATGGTGCGGTAGCCCTCGGGACCCAGATCCCACTTGGCGACAGGGTTTGGAATGCCGAGCGAAAGGATCAGTTGGTACTGCCAAAAGAACGCGCCGCCGTCGAAGTCCAGGCGCGAACCCTGGATGACGTCGTAGCGGTCGGTCCACTTGGCCAAGCGCTCGATGCCTTCAGGGATGACGAGCACGTCGTCGTCCATCACCCAGAACCACTGGGCGCCCAGGTCATAGGCGCATTTAGTGCCGGCGGAGAAGCCGCCCGCACCGCCGCCGTTTTCGAGCTGCGGGGCGTAGATGACACGGTCGGTGCCGCCCTGCGCGTCGGGCTGCTCGGTGTCGATGCCCCACAGGTTGGCCAAGCGCTCGTTGAATGCGGTGCACATGGCCTCGGTCTCGCGCGAATTCTCGTTATCGACAATTACGATGCGCCAAGGCGTTGCCGTGAGCCCGGTCATGGAGTCGAACAAGTTGGCTAGGAGTTCCTGGCGCTTGTACGTAACGACGACGATGGCGAGCTTATCGATGGGGGCGGGAAGGGTTGTAGGCATGGGGCAATATATCCTTTCACGCGCGGCGGGCGAGTGCTGCGCGGAAGCTATCGAATACGTCCTTGGGACTGTCTTATTGTAAAGGCTCGGCGCACCTTGACGGCAAGCTTTGAATAAAACGCAGGAACCTGCCATGGGCCCGCCGCATGACGTGGGGCTGCTTTGCCCGCAAGAGGCTCCATAGATTATATAAACGCCCGCTGGCGCGCTGACCCTTTGATACCATGAAACGACAGGTATTTCCTAAGGAGCACATTTGTCTACTAACGCCTCTGGCAGCCCTGTTCTGTCGCTGCTTATTCCCATTTACAATGTTCAGCGCTACCTGCGCGAGTGCCTCGATTCCGCCCTGGCGCAGACGCTCAAGGATATTGAGATCGTCTGCATTAACGACGGGTCGACCGACAACTCGCCGGCGATTATCCGCGAGTATATGGAGCGCGATAGGCGCGTCAAGATGATCGACAAGGCCAACAGCGGCTACGGCGACTCGATGAACCACGGTCTGGAGATGGCGCGTGGCAAGTACGTTGGCATCTTGGAGTCCGATGACTTTATGGCGCCCGACGCACTCGAAAAGCTTGTCTCGGCCGCCGATAGCAATAATGCCGACTTTGCGAAGGCGAACTTTGATTTCTACTGGTCTAAGCCCGAGGAGCGCCGTTCGCTGCACGAGATGTTTAAGGCCAAGGACTGCGGTAAGCCGGTGCACCCGAGCGACACGACGCAGTTCTTTAAGCAGAAACCGTCGATTTGGTCGGCTGTGTACCGTCGCGATTTTCTTGAGCGCAACGGCATCAAGTTCTTGCCGACTCCGGGAGCATCCTTTCAGGACACGTCGTTTGCCTTTAAGGTGATTGCCTGCGCCGACAAGGCCGTTTACCTGCACGATGCCGTGCTTTCGTATCGTCAGGACAACGAGAACTCCTCGGTCAATTCTTCGGCTAAGGTCTTTTGCGTCAATACCGAGTATGCCGAGATTGAGCGTTGGATTCGTGAGGATTATGCCCGCGACCACGTAAGCGGCGATGTCGCGCGCATGCTCAAGTTCAATCAGCTCATTAAGTACGATTCGTACATGTGGAACTACGTGCGCCTGGCGCCTAAGTTCTATAAGGAGTTCCTGGTTCAGATGGCCAAGGAGTTCCAAGCGGCCTTGGACGCCGGGGACTTTTCGCTTGACGACCTCAAGCCGTGGAAGCGCGCAAATCTCGCTGCCATCCTCAAAGATCCTGAGGGCTGGGTTGACGAGCATCCGAGTTTTGCGACGGATGGTGCCTTGGGGCGTGCTAAGTATTACGCCTCGGTTGGAGGCCCAGGCGTGGTCGCTGCCTTCCTCATCGAATCGCTGAGGGGATAGGTCGACATGGGAGAGACTTTGACCCCCAAAGCGACCATTGTCGTTCCCGTCTACAATTCGTCGCGCTCCATTCAGCGATGCCTCGATTCGCTGTTGGCCCAGTCCGAGCGCTCGATTCAGGTTGTCTGCGTCAACGACGGTTCGACTGATGATTCGTTGAACGCGTTGCGTCAGATCGCGCAGGCCGACGATCGCGTACTGGTGATTGACCAGGAAAACGCGGGCGTCTCGTGTGCTCGAAATGCGGGTATCGATGCCGCCGAGGGCGAGACCGTCTTTTTTGTGGACGCCGACGATTACATCGATGCCCAGACGGTCGAGCGCGTGCTGCATGCCATGGAGTCTGCGGATGCCGAGGCCGCCGTTTTTGGCGGCGCCTGTGAACCTGCCGATGCTGCCCCCAAACGCGTCCAGCAACTCATGAGCCCCAAAGCTGGTACCTTCGGCGCCCGTGATCCCCAACTGCTGTTCCATTCGAATACGCAGCCCTATGCCTGCCGTGCGGCTTTTTCGCGCGAGCTGCTCAATCGCGAAGGCATTCGCTTCGCCCCCGGTTTGGCTTTGGGCGAGGACGTCGTCTTCCAATTTGCGGCTTATGCGCTTGCCCACGGGACCGTCGTCATGCCGGACAAGTTCTACCACTACGTGATGGAGAGCGAATCGGCGACGCACGAGTTCAACAGTGTCGAGGCTCGCGCCAAAAAGCTCGATGCCCATATGAGAATGCTCGAGGAGGTCTTGGAGGACTGGGCGGGCTACGGTCTTATGGACCTGTGTCCCGGCGAGCTGATCACCTGGTTCCTGGACCTTATCGTGTTTGATTTGGCGCGCTTGGATTCCGATGACTTCCATCGCGTGGCGGCTCGCGTCAACATGGACCTCACGACGTTTTTGGGAACGGAGTGGGCGGATATGCCTGCTAAGGGCGCCGTTCGCCGTGTTGCCCACAAGCTCGTTGCGGCGACCCCGGGCGTTTCGATGGCAGATGCCACGCTGTTCTATCTTTCGACTCGCGGTCTCAAAGCCTGCCTGGAGCGCTTTATATAATTCCAAGCGCTGCCGCCCGCCGCAACCCGGCTGCTAAAATAACCCTGTTACACGCTATTCAACAGGAGGTTCTCTTGCAGAACTCTGATACCCCTAAAGTTTCGCTGCTTGTCCCCATCTGCAATGTTGAGCGCTACCTGCGCGAGTGCCTCGATTCCGCCGTTGCGCAGACGCTCAAGGACATCGAGATTATCTGTATCAACGACGGCTCCACCGATAGTTCGCCGGATATCATCCGCGAGTACATGGAGCGCGACCCCCGTGTAAAGATGATCGACAAGGCCAACAGCGGTTACGGCGACTCGATGAACCGCGGCCTGGAGATGGCGCGCGGTGAGTACGTGGGCATCCTTGAGTCCGACGACTTTATGTTTGAGGATTCGCTCCAAAAGCTGGTCGCCAAGGCCGATATTGAGCATGTCGATGTGGTTAAGGGCGACTTTTACCTGTATTGGTCCACGCCCACCGAGCGCCGTGAGCTGTTTGGGATCATCGACGAGCATATGACGGGCGCCGCGTATCGCCCCGTCGATTGCCCGGGTATCTTCTACCGCAAGCCTTCCATTTGGTCTGCCATCTATCGCCGCGAGTTCCTCATCGACAATCAGATTCGGTTCCTTCCCACGCCGGGTGCCTCGTATCAGGACGCAGGCTTTAACTTTAAGGTTTGGGCTTGCGCCGAGCGCGCCGCGTTTATTGCGGACCCCATTTTGTGCTATCGCCAGGATAACGAGAAGAGCTCCGTTAATTCGCCCAACAAGGTGTTTTGCGTATGCGACGAATATGCCGAGATGCAGCGCTTTTTGGATGAGCGTCCCGAGCTCAAGGCTCAGCTCCAGGGGATTTTAATGCGCATGAAGGTCGATACGTACCGTTGGAATGATGAGCGCCTGGTCGATGAGCTGCGTGAGCAGTTTTGGAAGAAGGCATCTCCCGAGCTCAAGGCCGATTGGGATGCCGGTCGCTTTGACCTGTCGCTGTTCGATCCGCGTGGCGAGACCGACTTGCGCCTGATGGTCAAGTCGTCCCGCGCCTATATCGATTCACGCTTTGACTTTAAGAAGCCGGGCAAGCTCAATACGTTTAAGCATTACTTTAAGATTGGCGGCTTGCCGCTGGTCTGGCGCGTGCTGACGTATCAGCGCACCTACGGCGACAACCCGCACCCTGATGACGTTCCGGCCGCACAGTAGGAGCGAGTGACTATGGCTACCCCCAAGATTTCCGTTGTCGTTCCCATCTATAAAGTGGAGGAGTGCCTGGCCTGGTGCCTGGACTCCCTGCTTGCGCAGGACATGCCCGATTGGGAAGGTGTGCTGGTCAACGATGGCTCGCCGGATGGCTCGCGCGAAATTGGGGGGGGCCTTTGCCACGGATA
>URVK01000137.1 GCA_900551305.1 uncultured Collinsella sp. | reverse complement strand
ACGACCGCGATATCAGCGGCCTCGAGCGCCGCCTTGGACTCCTGCCACAGGCCGCTGCAGCACATATCAACATCGTGGCTGGGGCATCCCATCAGGGCGTCGCGCACCCAACCGCCAACGTACCAAGCCTCAAGACCAGCCGCCTCAAGCGCGCGCAGGACGCGCAGGGAGGCATCGGACGGTTGCGTACCGTTGAGCGAAACATTGCACATGCCTGTGGCCTCCTGCGACTATCAAATTGGCTATCGATTGCGTCTGCAAGAAGTCTAGCAAGAAACAGCCTCCACTGCACACGCAAGTCCGATAAACAAAAACGCATCCGTCCTAGTCTAAGACGGATGCGAAATAATCAAACTAATCAGGCAAGGTACAGGGACTAGCAGACCTGGCGAACCTCGATGTGCTTCTTATATTCGTCCACCTTGGCAAAATCGCCCAGACCGGGGCACTCGACCACGTTGGCGCCGGTGGCCATCGACAGGCGCAGGGCGTCCTCGACGCGCTCGGGGGCGTCGTGCCACACGGACAAGAAGGCAGCGAGCGAGGAATCGCCGGCGCACACCGTCGACAGCAGCTTGACGTCGAAGGTGCGGTTGGCAAACCAGATATGCTCGCCGTTGGAGAAGTACGCGCCGTCGCCACCGAGGGTCAGCAGCACGTTCTTGGCGCCCTTGGCGTGCAGCTCGGCCATCGCGCCCTTGACGGACTCGTCGTCGCCACCGCTCACCTTGATGCCAAAGATGTCGAGCAGCTCGTCATCATTGGGCTTGATCAGCAGCGGCTCCATGGCAATGAGGTCTGCCAGCTGATGGCTCGAGATGTCGAGGACAAACTCGGCCCCCTTGGCCTTGACACGGCGCAGGACCTCGGCCAGGAAGCCCTCGGAAGTGTTGGGAGGCAGCGAGCCGCTGATGACCAGGCAGGTCATGTCATCGAGCGAATCGATGAGCTCAAACATCTCCTGCTCGTTGGCCTCGTTGATGGCGGCACCGGCGTTGACCATGTTGTACTCGGTGTCGGGGCCGGCATTGAGGAACACGTTGACGCGCGTGATGCCGTCGGTCCACACGGGCTTGACGGGCACGCCCAGGGCCTCGGCGCCCTTGACGATAAACTCGCCCGAGAAGCCAGCGAAGAAGCCCAGGATCGTGGTGTCGACACCGTAGTGGTCAAGCGTAAACGAGACGTTGAGGCCCTTGCCGTTGGGCGTATAGACGGCGTTGCGAGTACGCGTGACGGTGTTGGCAGCAAGGCCGTCGCAGGCGATGTTGTAGTCAATGGCGGGATTTGCAGTGAGCGTGTAAATCATGAATGTTCCTTTCACGAAGCAACGTGTTAATGAAAGTATATTCCACGCATCGGTAAAAGGCTAGGACAACTCGGTGAACGGTGTGGAAGCGATGAAGTACGGCAGGACATCTCTCCCCTATGACGGAACAAAAAGGCGCCCTGGCCGAAACCGGGGCGCCGCATGCGCACGAATATGTCGCGTTTCGATTACTGACGATCGAGCTTGCGGACAGCAACGCGCTTGCTGTACTCGTCGACGTAACATTCATGGCCAATACCGACGGACTCGGCGACGTTGGCGCCGGTGGCCATAGCGAGCTTCATGGCCTCCTCGACGTTGTCGCGATCCCTGTACCACTTGTGCAGGAACGCAGCGAGGGTGCAATCGCCGGCGCAGACGGAAGAAACCAGCTTGATGTTGAACTCACGCTTGGCGTACCAGATGTCCTCGCCGTTGGAGAAGTAAGCGTCGCCGCGGCTACCGCGGGTGAGCAGCACGTTCTGAACGCCAGCGTCGTGAGCCATCTTCATGGCAACGCGAACCTCGTCGTCGGTATCGACCGGCACGCCGAAGATGGCCTTCATCTCGTGATGGTTCGGCTTGATGAGCAGCGGCTTCTTGTGAGCGAGCTCCTTGAGCTTGTCGGAGGACAGGTCCAAGACGACGTCGGCGCCACGAGCCTGAGCGTGCTCCATGACCTGAGCCAGGAAGTCAGGCGTAGCTTTGGGAGGCACGGAGCCGGAAACGATCAGGCACTCGAGATCGCCCGCGGTGTCCAGGATGTTGTAGAGCTCCTCCTGGTGCTGCGGCGTGATCGGAGCACCCGGGTTCAGGATGCCGTACTCGTGCTGGCCATCGTTGACGTAGGTGTTAATGCGCGTGATACCGTCGGTCCAGACCGGGCGGCAGAGGCAACCCAGGTTCATGACCTCCTCGACGATGAACTTGCCCGTGAAGCCAGCGAAGAAGCCGAGCGCGACGGTGTCGACGCCCATCTTCTTAAAGGCGAAGGACACGTCGAGGCCCTTGCCGTTAGCCGTGTAGCTGGCCGAGCCGGTGCGGACGTTCTCGTCGGGCTCGAGCGGAGAGCTCGAAACCGTCATGTCGACAGCCGGGTTAGCGGTTAGCGTGTAGAACATTTACAGTACCCCCTGTATATGTGAGGGCCGCGTGGCCGGCCCATTCCAACCACGCGGTTACCTCTGATACCAAATTAACGAGCTGCGGACTCGAGCAGTGCCTTGACCTCGGCGGCGGTGTTGCAGGCGAGTGCCTTCTCGGCGAGCTCGTCGCACTCGGCCTTGGTCCACTGGCTGATGGTCTTGCGGGCGCGCAGGATCGACGGAGCGCTCATCGAGAACTCCTCCAGGCCCCAACTGATCAGCAGCGGCTCGAGCAGCGGATCGGCAGCGGCCTCGCCGCACATACCGACCATGATGCCGGCCTTGACGCCGCTCTCGATGATGTTCTTGAGCGAGCGGAGCACGGCGGGATAGTACACCTGGTACAGGTTAGAGATGGTGTCGTTGCCACGATCGGCGCACATGGTGTAGCCGATGAGGTCGTTGGTGCCGATGGAGAAGAAGTCGGCGACCTCGGCCAGACGGTCTGCGAGCAGCGAAGCGGCGGGCGTCTCGACCATGATGCCGACCTCGATGTTCTCGTTGAACTTGCGACCCTCTTCGGTCAGCTCGGCCTTGCACTGCTCGACGAGCTCCTTGACAGCCAAGACCTCCTCGACGCAGGTGACGAGCGGGATCATGATCTTGACGTCACCGAAGGCGCTAGCGCGCAGCAGAGCGCGGAGCTGGACCTTGTACTGGTCGGGATTGGCCAGGCAGTAACGCACGGCGCGGAAGCCCATGAAGGGGTTATCTTCCTTGACCATGTGCAGATACGGAATCTCCTTGTCGCCACCCACATCGAGCGTGCGGATGATGACCGGAGCACCCTTGAGCGCGCTGGCGACCTTACGGTAGGCGTTGAACTGCTCCTCCTCGGAAGGAAGCTCAGCAGAGTCCATGAACAGGAACTCGGAGCGGAACAGACCGATGGCCTCGGCGTCGTGATCGAGCGCGTTGGGCACGTCATCGGGGTTACCGATGTTGCAGGCGATGATCTTCTTGATGCCATCGGCAGTCACGGACGGCTTGCCACGGAAGGCCTCGAGGGCTGCCTTCTCGGCAGCGAAGGCCTCGGCCTTGGCGGTGTAGGCGGCGAGCGTCTCCTCGTCGGGATCGGCCTCGACGATACCCTTGCCACCGTCGACGACAACGGTCATACCGTTGCGCAGCGCGGTGCAGCTGTTGGAAACCGAAAGGACAGCCGGGATCTCGAGGGCGCGCGCAATGATCGCGGAGTGCGACGTGCGGCCACCGGTCTCGGTGACGATACCGGCAACGGGGGCCCTATCGATCGTGGCGGTCATGGACGGCGTGAGGTCGTGCACGACAACGACGGTGTTCTCGGGCAGGACGGAGAGGTCGACGACCTCCTTGCCCAGCAGCTCAGCCAGAATACCGGTGCGGATGTCGGCGATGTCGGCCGCACGCAGACGGAACATCTCGTCGTCCATGGACAGGAACATGTTCTCGAACATGGTCGAGGTGTCCATGAGCGCCTGCTCGGCGCAGGTACCGCCGTCAATGGCGGCGTTGATGGCGTCGGTCATCCCCGGGTCCTGAGCCAGGACAATGTGTCCGCTCATGATCTCGGCCTCGGCCTCGCCCACCGTCTCCTTCATGTGGTCGGCCTGAGCCTGGGTCTTCTCGCAGAAGACCGAAAGAGCGGACTGATAGCGCTCCTTCTCTGCTGCCGAATCAGCAACCTCGTGCGGCTCAAACGTCAAGTCGGGATCGACGGCGACCATGACGGTGCCGATACCGATGCCCTCGGAAGCGTTGACTCCCTGATACATTCCCATTCCTCTCTCCGTGTCATGTGATAAAGCGTTTTGCCATATCCATGACAAAAGAGCGCAGCTACCTTACAACAGGTCACTGCGCCCCCAAATATGAACTTAGTTGTTCAACATGCGACCCGTTTGAGTTCTACTCGCCAAGACCGCTCTTGATGAGCTCGATGGCAGCGGCCAGAGCCTCGGCCTCGTCAGCGCCGTCGCACTTGACCTCGACCTCGGTGCCGCAGGGGATACCAGCAGCCATGAGGGCCATCGGGGACTTGCCGTTGACCTCCTTCTCGGGGGTGACGACCGTCACGTCACAGGCGTACTTGCCCATGGTGGAGGCGAACAGACCAGCCGGACGCATGTGCAGACCCTGAGGATTAACGAGGGTAGCCTTCTCAGAAACCATAGTTGACTCCTTTTTGTGTTTAACCCCTGTCATGCATGTGGCAGGAGTCAGATTCACGACGTTGTTTATATTAACTCACATCAAACGGTTTTTCATTGTGTTTCACACGAATTGTTGGACAGATGTCGTATCCCTGCGCTCGCCCGCCGGGCGGGACGATTAAGTTTGCTGCTCTACAGTCCTGCGCAAGACGGAAAGCACATTAAGTGCTTTCCTTTGCGTGCGGAACTCGCGACAAACTTAATCGCCCCGTCCGGCGGGCGAGCTGCGGAAACTCGGTCGGTCCAAAGCGATATCGTGCGAACGGAATTCTGGCTGATGATCTGTTCGCGACAAAGACTCGATAGGTAGCCCCCTCTATGCCCTTTTATAAGTTGCGGTGAAATAGGGACTGAATTTGGGGTTGAATCGTTTAAACAGTCCCTATTTCACCGCAACTTATTTGGGGATGAAAAAGGCGGAGGCCCTGGAGAGGGACTCCGCCTTATATACAGGGGGCGATGTTATTCGCGGGCTGGGGGATTAGACCAGGCGGGCGTTGATCGTCTTGGCGATCTCGGCGGCGTCGGTGGAACCCTTGACGGTGGCACGGAAGTCCTCGTCCATGAGCGCCTCGGC
>URVK01000136.1 GCA_900551305.1 uncultured Collinsella sp. | reverse complement strand
GAATCATTTTGCCCCGGGGAGAGGGCAGCCTCCGCGGCGGCAACTCAGCTCGTGGGCACCACGCCGTCCAACGCCATCCGCATGTTTATCGCCGCGTTCAATCGCTGCGGCACCTTTCCGTTCGACATCTCGCCGAGCGGGGCTTTTGGCGCTGCGCCCGATTCTCATCAACAATGACTGTCCCAAACTGCCGGCACTTGGGGACGTTCCTTATCTGCCGGCAGTTAAGGAACGTCCCTAAGTGCCGGGTTTTGAGGAGGTTGGCATGCTCAATGCGATGGCGTGGTCGCTTGCCTGTTTTGGTGTTGTTGCTGCCGATATTGCCCTGGGCATGGTTTTGTTCTCCGCGCTGGACATCGAGTCGGCGCTGACGGGTTTCCCGATCGACAACCTCGATATTCAATGGTTTCAAGCCGCCGCTCAGACGGCGTCGTTTTTGATGGCGCTGCTGTGGTGGCGCTACCTGTGGCCCCGCTCTTTCATGGCGCGCCGGCAAGGTGAGTGCCCACTCGGCGGGGGAGCAAATGCTGCATGGAAGCGCATCGCCTGCGTTGTCGTGATCGGCCTATCCATGCAGGTGGTCATTAGCTACCTATGCGACGGCGTGCTGTCGCTGCTGCCCGAGGTCGCGGCAGACTATAGCGAGCTCGTCGAGGAAACGGGCATGGGCGATACCGGCCTTCTTGCCGTCCTGACCACGGTGCTCGGCGCGCCGTTTTGCGAGGAACTGCTGGTGCGCGGCATCATCTTTGAGTTTTCGCTGCGTGCGTTTAATCCACAGTGCCGTTCGCTCTGGAAGCGCCGGCGCCGCGCGAACGCGCAGGACGGCGCCATAGTGCCCTGGGCGGCCCCGAGTACCTGGGGCGTCGCCGCGGCAATCGTGCTGCAGGCGGCGGTCTTCGGCTTTATGCACATGAACTGGGTGCAGGGTTGCTATGCGGGCGCCGCCGCCCTCATTTTTGGTTGGGTGCTCGTGACCACCGGAAAGCTCCGCTACACGATCCTGCTGCACTTTGCCTTTAATGCCGGGTCGTATCTCATGACGATGCTCTGGTTTGTGAACACGCCGCTCGACGTTGTGGTCACGGTTGGCATCGCCGGCTTTGTGCTGGTAGAGGCGATGCGCTCGCTGCTTCGATTGCGCATTCCCGTGTCGCGCGAAGCTGATCGGTCTGAGTAATAACGCCTTTAATTAGACCGATGCGTCCTGAACGCACCTGGCGTTTCGCCGAATGCTTCTTTAAATTTTGAGTAAAAGAATGACATGTTGGAGATGCCGACTTTTCGGGCTACATACTGCACGCTGCGCTCGGTGTTATTGAGAAGATATGCCGCCTCTGTGAGCTGCTGGTTGAGCTTGATTTGCGAAAACGTTTTGCCGGTTTTTTGCTTGATCAAGCTGCTGAGATAGCTGGTGCTATAACCCGTATCGCTCGCAATGCTTTCGAGTGTGCAGTCGCCGTAGCTTCGCTCAATATGATTCAGAATCGACACGATGCGTTCGTCCGACATGATCGCCTGGTTATCAGTTGCGGAGCGTCGGTACAGTCCTCGAATGAGAACAAGGAATAGGCTGACGGCGAGGTGCCTCATGAGTTCATTGGAATAGGCATCTTTAAAGTGATATTCGATAAAGAGCATCTCGATGAGGCGTCGCGCATGTCGGGCGTATTCCTCTGGAAGAATGAGATATTTTCGGGCCTCGCGGTTTTTGGACACAAAATCAAATAGAAGATTCGTTAATGGTGACGCGCCGGGTAGCTGGCTCAGGAACAACGAATCGAACATTTCTTTTTTGAAGACGATCGAAATGACGATATCATGCTCGCCCTTAACGTATGGAACGCTTCTGACTACGCCGGTGTTGCAAATGAGCACGTCGCCCTTTTTAAGGAGTAGTCG
Organism: uncultured Collinsella sp.; assembly: GCA_900551305.1. GTDB lineage: Bacteria > Actinomycetota > Coriobacteriia > Coriobacteriales > Coriobacteriaceae > Collinsella. Next base: position 3,344 of record URVK01000136.1, on the reverse strand, counting down.
CCGTCCGTTGACGATAAACGTGCAGACGCCGTCGTACACGTAGTTAAGCTCCATATCCCGATTGATATGAGGAGGAATATCGGTAAAGCGCGACTCCTTGATAAGACCCACGGGGTTTTCGTCGAGAGTTTCTTTCCAATCAAACAGATAGACCTCTTCGCCGTTAATGGTTGTGGTTTCCACCCTGCTATATCGCGGGCTGAGCTCTCCCGGATGTGTGCGATGCCACTCTTCGGTCTCGGTATGCGTATAGAGCAGCTGTTTGAGATTCGAATCCATGGGGTGCTCCAGGGGTGAACGGTAGAATCGATGCCTTAAACGGTATTATAGCTAAAAAAATGTTATAAACCCACGCTTTCTGTGCGATATCTTATGCATCTTGTTCTTCCTAGTATTGGGTTATCCGCTGGAGCATCCGATCAAGGAGGGCAAATGAGTAAGTTAAAACATGGGTTTGACACCGACTTTTTATGGGGCGGAGCCATATCGTGCTCGCAGGCCGATGGTGCCTGGAATGAGGGCGGAAAGGGAAAGTCGACGCAGGATTGTCGATGGCTGGATGGTACCTGGACTCATGACCAGATTGAGGACAAGCATCAAAACAACCCCTTCTGCCATGACGAACTAATGAACGCTCTCGCAGATGATGGTGTTGAGTTCTACCCGTTTAGGCGCGGTAACGACTTCTATCATCACTACCGTGAGGACATCGCGCTTTTTGCGGAGATGGGCCTCAAGCTGTTCCGCACCTCTATTTGCTGGAGCCGAATCTATCCTAACGGAGATGATCTTGAGCCTAACCGCGAAGGCATCGAGTGGTATCGAAGCATGCTGGGTGAGTGCAAAAAGCACGGCATTAAAACCTTCGTCACCATGCTCCACTATGACATCCCGGTAAATCTTGTCACCACATATGGGGGATGGAAGAATCGCAAGACGATTGATTTCTTCGCCCGCTATGTCGAGACAATCGTTACGGAATTGGGCGATCTGGTCGATTTCTGGCTGCCTTTTAACGAGTTCAATGCAGCGCGTTTTTCGCCTTGGGACGGGGTCTGTCTGGTCAAAGACGAAGAGGGGGAGAACTTCGATCGAGCCATCTTCCAGTGCCTGCACCACGAGTTCGTTGCCAATGCGCGTGCCGTCGAGATTGTCCATCGTCTTTCGCCCGATACTCCCGTTGGCGGCATGATCGCTCGATTCTGTACGTATCCCGCCACCTGCCGTCCCGAAGATAACATGCAGGCTATTCACGACGACCAGTATTCCAACTGGTTCTATACGGACGTGATGGCTCGTGGAAAATACCCCGCTTATATGAATCGCTATTTCGACGCGTGCGATATCGAGATTCAAATGGAGCCGGGCGATGAAGAGCTCATCGCTCGCAACACGGTCGACTTCCTGGCCTTCTCGTACTACTTTTCCCAGGTATCCACCTGCGATCAGGGATGGGAGAAGACTGCGGGAAATCTGGTCATGGCAAACAAGAACCCTTATCTCGAGACGAGTGAGTGGGGCTGGCAGCTCGATCCCATTGGCCTGAGGGTTACCCTTAACCAGATGTATGACCGCTATGGGCTGCCCCTGTATATCGCCGAGAACGGCCTCGGTACATCTGATGTAGTCGAGGAGGATGGCAGCATCCACGACGAGTATCGAATCGATTATTTGCGCCAGCACATAAAGTGCCTTAAGGAAGCAGTGATCGATGGCGTTGACGTGCGCGGATACATGATCTGGGGATTCATTGACCTTGTTGCCTGCGGTCCTCTTACGATGGACAAGCGCTACGGGCTTATCTATGTCGATCTGGATAATTGCGGCAACGGCACTGCGGAGCGCTCGCGTAAAGACTCTTTCTATTGGTATCAGAAATGTATCGCCACTAATGGCGAGGATCTTGGGTAGGAGTGATTGTCGTGGCAGACAAGAAGGAACTGGCCGCTCGTGTCCTCGAGCTCGTGGGCGGCGCCGATAACGTTGTTATGGCAACGCACTGCATTACAAGGCTCAGATTCAACCTGAAGGACGATAGCAAGGCAGATCTGGAGGCCCTTAAGACGCTTGACGGCGCCTTGGGCGCGCAGGTTAAAGACGGGCAGTGGCAGGCGCCAGCGTGGGGTCGGTATATGACGAATTGGAGCCCATGCTAGGTGACAGGATGGGTGGCGAGGTCTCCGCCGACGCCGAGCAGCCTGAGCTCCAAAAAGGTTCGGCTCGCGTATTCGATATCATCACCGGCATCTTCTCCGCTATCATTCCCGCACTGGTGGCGGGAGGCATCGTAAAGGGCATCCTGGCTGCTATCGCGGCTTTTGGAATCGACACGGGTGCCGGCGACTTTGCGATATTCAATATGATTTCGGATATCCCGTTCTACTTCTTGCCGTTTTTGCTGGCAATGTCTACAGCTGATAAGTTCCGGGTCAACCGTTCGCTTGCGCTTTGTGTTGCCGGATCGCTGATGTACCCGACCATTGTCAACGCTGTCGGTACGGGCGATACGCCCCTTGCGCTGTTCGGTTTTGCGGTGCCGATTTTTAGCTACGCCGATTCCGTGTTCCCGGTTATCTTTGGCGTCATTGGCTTGTCTTTTGTATATCGCGCAATCGACAAAGTCGTGCCGGATCTTTTTAAGCTCGTTGTCGTTCCGGCGCTCTCCCTTGCTATCGTGATTCCCGTCAACCTGTTTGTGCTCGCTCCGATTGGTGCCTGGTGCGGTCTTGGTCTTGCCAACGGTATCGTTTGGCTATTCTCGACGTTAGGCCCCGTTGCCGGTTTTCTGCTGGGCTTCTTTATGCCGCTTATCGTGCTCTTCGGCATGCACCAGTCAACGAGCCCCATCCAGATTTCCAATATCGCAACGCTGGGGTATGACTATCTGCTCCCGATCTCTTTCTGCCATAACCTCGCCGAAAGCGGTGCGTCTTTTGGTGCGGCCCTGCGCATGACCGATGAAAAGCTCAAGTCCGCTGCGATGACGTGCGCCTTCTCGGCATTTATGGGAATTTCCGAGCCTGCCTTGTTCACCGTTCAGGTTCCTAACAGGACTCCGCTTATCGCTGCGATGATCGCGGATGGCATTGGCGGCGCGCTCACCGTTGTTCTGGGCGCTAAGTGCTTCGGCTTTGTTATGCCTGGCATTACCTCGTTGCCCGTTTATGCCGATCCAAGCGGCAATCCCATGAACCTGATCATGATTGTCGCCTGCATCGCTTTGACTTGGGTTATTTCCGCGACGCTCTCGTTTGCGCTCTATGGTCGTTTTGACAAAAAGTAACGACGTTTTGAGATAGACAATATTAATCGGCCGCTCGCCGGGGAATCGTTTTACGACGCCC
>URVK01000135.1 GCA_900551305.1 uncultured Collinsella sp. | reverse complement strand
TGGGGCATGCCTCGATAAAGTCGATAAGGTCGTTGGCAGCCTCGATATCGTCGGCCGTCACGTGCACGCGCTCGGGCGCTTCCTGATCCGTCATGCTCTCCCCTTTCGCTGGGTTGATGGTCCCCTCCAGCATACCCCGCCACGCCAGCGCCGCACTCTTCATTCCGCGTTTAATCCCGCGCCGCTCGCCAAGTTGAGCCATAATGCCCGCGCACCTTTTGCGACAATTACGCTAACAGGACGAGAGGAGCCGTCATGAAGCCACGTAACATTGCCATCGCCTGCGGTGTCGCGGGAGTCGCCGTCGGCCTTGCCGCTGCCACCGGTATCGTTTATCACAAGCAAATCAAGTCCGCCGCGTCGCTCAAACGCTTGACCGGCTACGCGGATGGCTATGACCTGTACGCAATCGACATCGCCTACGACTACGATCTTGATCGCATCATCGCCGCTGGCGTGCGCGACGACCAGGCCTACATCGATGCCGTGGTGGCGCAGGTGCTGCCCGGTGTGCCGGTACATGTCCAGGCGCCCCAGTTTGCCTGCAGCGCTTTTGTCGCCGTAGATGCCGAAGGCCGCGTGCGCACCGGTCGCAATTACGACTTTAAGGACGACACCTCGGCGCTGCTGGTGCGCAATCACCCACGCGGCGGCTATGCCTCCATCGGGTTTGCCGCCCTTAACAACCTGGGCGATAACACTCCGGTTGACTCCGTCGCCGGACGCGTCGCCGCAGTCATGGGCCCGTTTGCCCAGCTCGACGGTGTTAACGAATGCGGCGTGTCCATTGCCGTGCTCACCCTGGATTCCAAACCCTGTGACCAGGACACGCAACGTCCCGCCATCAATACCTCGCTCGCCATCCGTCTGGTGCTCGACCGTGCCGCCACCACGCAAGAAGCTGTCGACCTGCTTTCTGCCTACGACATGCACGCCATGGCAGGACGCGATTACCACTTCTTTATAAACGACGCCGCCGGTGACGCGCGCGTAGTAGAGTGGGATCCGCGCGATCCGGACCGCGCTTTCAAAGCGACTCCCGTACGCCAGGTTACGAACTTCTACGCCTGCTATGGCGACGAAGTGCTGCCCAACCAAAAGAATGGCGAGCTGGGCCATGGTAAAGAGCGCGCCGTCGCAATCGCCGATGTCCTTGACGCCCATGTCGGTGCCCAGGACGAAACGATTGCCTGGGAAGCCCTGCGCGCCGCAGCGCAAGAGCCCAATCCGGAAGACATCACCAGCAATACGCAATGGTCGGTCGTCTTTGACAATACCGAACCCGCCGCCGCTATTACACTGCGCCGTCACTGGGGAGATGTCGACGCCTTCGCACTGTAAGGAGCCAGGCCCGTCGACCTTACGCTCGCCTGACGTTGTTTACATTTCTATACGCTTGAGCTAACTCGTTTTGCCCCCGTACCAGCAGTGTGCGGGGGTAAACTTATGCGCATGTTATAACTTGCCCGGAAGGATTCATCATGCTTAGGATCGGTCTTCTTACCAGTGGCGGCGACTGCCAGGCGCTCAACGCCACCATGCGCGGCATTGTCAAAACGCTTATGACCAATAGCGAAGAACCTATCGAGATCTATGGTTTTGAGGACGGCTACCAGGGCCTTATCTACAGCAGGTTCCGTGTCATGACGCCCGCCGATTTTAGCGGCATCCTTACCCGTGGCGCACTTTTCCGGGCACAAAGCCGTACGCCGTTCAAGCGCCTGGATATTCCCGAGGCCGACGGAGTCGAGAAGGTGCCGGCAATGGTCCACACCTATCATAAGCTGCAGCTCGACTGCCTGTTTATGCTGGGCGGCAACGGCTCCACCAAGACCGCCAACCGTCTGCGCGAAGAGGGCCTCAACGTTATCGCCCTGCCTAAGACCATCGATAACGACACCTGGGGCACCGAGTTGACGTTTGGCTTTACGAGCGCCATCGACGTCGCCACCAAGTGCATCGACGACATCCACACCACTGCCTCGAGTCACGGCCGCGTGTTTGTCATCGAGATCATGGGGCACAAGGTTGGCTGGATTCCGCTGTATGCCGGCGTCGCGGGCGGTGCGGACGTCATCCTGATCCCCGAGATTCCCTACGACATGGATAACGTCATCAAGACCATCGAGCATCGCATGAAGACTGGCAGCCGCTTTACCATCGTGGCTGTCGCCGAGGGTGCCATCTCCAAGGAGGACGCGGCGCTGTCCAAGAAGGAGTACAAGAAGAAGCTCGCCGAGCGTACGAGCCCGTCGATTGTCTACGACATCGCCAAGGAGATCGAAGCCAAGACCGGTCGCGAGACCCGCGTCGCCATCCCCGGCCACACGCAGCGCGGCGGCCAGCCCGACGCCCAGGACCGCATCTTTGCGACCCAGTGCGGCGTCGAGGCCGCGCTGGGCTGCCTACGCGGCGAGTTTGGCTACATGATTGCCCTGCGTGACGGCAAGATGTGCCACATGCCGCTCGAGGATGTCGCCGGCAAGCTCAAGTATGTCGATCCCCAGAGCGACCTGGTGCGCGAGGCCAAGGCGTTGGGCATCAGCTTCGGCGACGAATAGCCTCGGCCGAAATCCATCCCATCGGGCCCTCCGACCCCGCCCGACGTATTTCGATTTGGCTCCTCCCTTGACTCCGTCAAAGGTCGCCAATCGAAATCGTCGGGCGGGGTCGGAGGGCCCTGCGTTTACATACTCGCCGAGGTTATTCGTCTTCTTGCTGCGGGTGCCTGGTCTGAAATTAAGTTGCGGTGAAATAGTTCCTGCTTAGCCCGCAAATGGCTGAATCTAAGAACTATTCCACCGCAACTTTTGACCCGGGGCTCTTGGCTGCTACTTGCACTGACATTTGTCCTGAAATGGCTGGTCGTTAGGGGTTGCTACCGGTAGTTGCGGTAGGGTTGGGGCAGATTCTAACTAGAAATGGTGGTCGCTACCGGTTGTTCTCGGCATACTCGGCTCATTCGATTACGGTCACCATATGAAAGGAACTGTCATGGATCTTGCGATGGCGCAGCGGCTCGTTGATCGCCGCAAGGCTGCCGGGCTTTCTCAGGAGGCGCTTGCCGCCCAGCTGGGTGTGAGTCGTCAGGCTGTCAGTAAATGGGAGCGCAGCGAATCCTCGCCCGATACCGATAACCTTATTGCGCTCGCCGCGCTGTATGGCGTGTCGCTGGATGAGCTGCTGTATGGGGAGGCGATGGCTAGCGCTGATGATGAGGCTCAGAACAGCAACGCCGGCACCAAAGCTTCAGATAAGGCTGAAGAGGCTGAGGCTTCTGCTGAGCACGCTGATTGCAGCGATAAGCCGCTTGTCGATATTTCCCTCGCGCGCGGCATCCACGTTATTGATCCCAACAAAGGCAAAGAGGTTCATGTTGGCTGGAGTGGCATTCATGTAGCTAACGAGCGCAAGGGTGAAGAGGTCCATGTGGGGCCGGGCGGATTGCATATCGATACGCTTGAGGACGATGGACATAGTGTGCATATCAATGACGACGGCACCGTCACCATCGACGGCGAAACGTTTTCCAGCTGGAAGGAAGCATACGACAAGCTCGACCATCATGGCAAGCATTTCCACACCAAGGTCGGACGTACATGGAACAAATTCCCCTTCCCCGCGCTTGTCGCCCTCGCCTATCTGGTGCTCGGCATTGTCTACGGCACATGGGCTACGGGACTCTTCCTCGTCTTTTTGATTCCCGTCTATTACGCGCTTGGCGACTTTATCGACCAACGCCACTTATCTAAGCTGATCGATGTCGTCTATTCAGTCAGTGCCGAGGCATGGTTCCTCTACATGTGGCTCTGCCTGGAACAACCCCATCCCGCCTGGGTAATCCTCATCACCATCCCGGTCGTAAAAGCACTCATGCGTTGGTGCCGCAAACAATGGAAGCATCGCAAGCAATAGATGCGGCGTTTGCCCAGATAAACCCTGCCAAAATAAACCTGTCCCTTTTTGGCAGGTTACTCGGCGCTCTTGAGGGCGCCGACCATGTCGATCTTGTTGAGCGTTCGGTTGGTGACGAGGTTGACGATAAACGTAAAGACAAAGGAAAGCACTACGGCGAGCACATAACTCAGCGGCTCGACCTCAACGTCAAAGTAGAGCGACGGCATCTGCAGAATGTACGTAAAGCTCTCGGCCAGCAGGCTACCCAGCGGCACGCCCAGCGCGGCGCCAATCGCCGTGAGGATCAACGTCTCCTTGTTGACGTAGTGGTGCACCTCGCCACGGCGGAAGCCCAGCACCTTGATGGTCGCCAGCTCGCGCTCGCGCTCGGAGATGTTGGTGTTGGACAGCGTAAACACCACCACAAACGACAGGCACGCCGCCATAAAGGTCACAAGTACTACGACGGAATTGATGATAGTGAAGTTCGCCTCATAATTTTCCCAATGCTCGGCCGTGCTCGAGATGGTGAGCCAACCGTCGCTCTTAAGCTTCTTGCTAAACGCAATCTGGTCAGAAGATGAGCCCTTAAGCAGCGCAAAGATGCCGTTAAGACGCGCGCTTCGGTCGAACGCGCGCTCATAGGTGCTCTGCGTCATATAGAGCGTGTTGCCCAGATAGTTGAGCGAAATGTCGCTAACCTTGACCTTGGCGACGTTGAGCGACGAATCCTGGACGTGTGCTGTGTCGCCCGGCTGAATCCCCAGCACCAGTTGCGAGCTCTTGCTCAAGTACACGTCCCCGTCACGCAAGGCGAGCGGTTCTTTGGACTCATCCTCCAGGCGCACGTAGTCACCCAAGTCACCCGTGCGGTCGTCGGGAATCACAATGAGCTGTACGGTCTCGCTCTTGCCGCCAAACGTAAAAGTGACGTTGTCGGTCATGATCGGCAGCGTCGAAGTCACGGTCACGTCGGAATCCTTGGCCGCGCTTCGCTCGTCGAGCGCCGCGCACGTCTGCGTAAAGTCATCGGGATTGGCAACCGCCAGCAGGTCATAGCGCGTGATATGCCCGTACTGTTTGGGCGAAAGCGCCACCGACGTATCGCGGATGCCCATGCCGCAGATCACGAGCGCCGTGCAGCCGGCGATACCGAAGATGGTCATAAGGGCACGCTTTTTGTAGCGGAACAGGTTACGCGCTGCCACCTTGTTCAAAAAGCCCATGCGGTGCCAGATAAAGCCGATGCGTTCAAGCAAGATGCGCGAGCCGGCACGCGGCGCCTTGGGGCGCATGAGCGAAGCCGGCGTCTCGGCCATCTCGTGGCGGCAGGCGATAATCGTGGCGCCCACCAC
>URVK01000134.1 GCA_900551305.1 uncultured Collinsella sp. | reverse complement strand
CGCCACGCATCAGTGCTGCGAGGACATCGCGCTCATGCGCACGATCCCGGGTATGACGGTGGTCGTTCCCGCCGATGACATCGAGGCTCGCGCTTGCGTGCGCGCCGCCTATGAGTTTGAGGGGCCGGTCTACATGCGTTTCGGCCGTCTGGCAACACCGGTCATCAACGACCGCGAGGACTATGAGTTCAAGATTGGCCGCGGCGTGGTCGTGCGCGAGGGGTCCGATGTGACCATCATCGCTTGTGGCCTCATGGTTGCCGAGGCGCTTGAAGCTGCCGAGGCGCTCGCTGCCGATGGTATCGATGCCGAGGTTATCAACATGCACACGATCAAGCCGCTTGATGAGCGTCTGGTGGTTGCCAGCGCCAAGAAGACCGGTCGCGTGGTCACCGCCGAGGAGCATTCGATTATCGGCGGTCTTGGCGAGGCTGTGGCTTCGGTGCTCGCGGAGCAGCATCCAGTGCCGATGCGACGCGTCGGCGTGCGCGATGTATATGGTGAGTCCGGCCCTGCAGTCGATTTGCTGCACAAGTACGGTTTGGACGCCGGCGGCATCGAAGCTGCGGTCAGGTCTGTGTTGTAAGGAAGGTTTCCATGGGATTTGTATCTGCCAACCAAGTGACGATCGGGTATACCGCCGCCTCGCGCGAGCACCGATCCCGTTGAGATCGCGGAGCTCATCAATGGCGGACTCGAAGACTAGAACGGTCATCCCGTTCAATCAATCGATCCTTCTCCAAGGAAAAGGGCCGCGATGCGCCATAGAGGTGTCGCGGCCCTGTCTGCGTTTCCCCAGATAAAACCTGCCAAAATACACCTGTCCCTTATTGGCAGGTTACTGATTCATGTTGCCGTGGATGTAGGGGGTGACCTCGGGGGAGATATGGCCGCAGCCTAGGTCGCGCAGGGCGGATTCGATGGCGGCGGGCAGCGGGGTCTTGCCCCTGTCGTCGACGTCGGCACCGCCGAGGGCGGCAATCTTGGTGACATCTGCGGGGGCGGCTTCGATATGCATGCAGCCGCCGATCAAGCGCGCGCGTACCTGTGCCAGGTCAAGATCGTGCAGGTAATCCTCGCAGGCGCGGATTAAATCGACCTTCTCGCGCGTCAGCTCTTCGCCCGTAGGGACGCGGGTGGCAAGGCAGGCTCCCGCCGGCAGGTTCCAAACGGGATAGCCCCATGCGCGCAGCAGCTCGCGCTCTTCGTCCTTGGTAAAGCCGACTTCCATGAGCGGGGAGCGCACCCCGAGCTCTTCGGCGGCGCGCGTACCGGGGCGATAGTCACCGCGATCGCTCGCATTGCTGCCGTCGATAACGGTAGGAAAGCCGAGCGACTTGGCGTGGTTGACGATAGCGGTAAAGCCGGCGCGCTTGCAGTGGTAGCAGCGATTGGCATCGTTGCAGGCAACTTGGGGGAGCTGCAACTGATCGACCGAAAGATTGAGTACGGGGAGCTTAAAATGCGGCTCCTCACTGGCTTGTCCGTCAACGGATCGCTCAAATGAAGCCTGCTCGGGCGTGCCGATGAGCGGCGTGGTGAGGTGAATGAGAAGCGTGCTGGCGGGCATGATACGGGCGCAGACCGCGGCCAAAAAGCTGCTGTCGACGCCACCGGAAAAGCCGATGGCGACGCGTCCATATGCCAAAAGCAACTGCTCGAGTGCTGCGAGTTTGTCCTGAAGCTCCTCTGCGGGTGCGGCGGTGTCTGAAAGCATGAAAGATCCTTACAGTTATTAAAGCTCGGATGAAACTATAATCCCACCGAGCTGCTTGTCATAAGACTTCCAGCTATGTAACGAAAGTGCAATATGCTATATACGTTATATACAAGCTTGTAAAGTGCGGTAGAGTGGCAGTAATGCAATCCGGTGAGGGGGCCGATATGATCAAGGCTGTTATTTTTGACATGGATGGAACGCTGGTCGATACCGAGCGTTTGGGGATTAAGGCCTGGAAGGCAGGCGCCGCTGAGCTGGGGCTCGCGATTGATGATGCGCTGATCCATCAGTTTATCGGTCGCACACTGCCCGATGTCATGGACATTCTTGAGGCACATTACGGCAGCAGAGAAACCGCTGTGGCGATCTATCATCGCCACAAGGAGATTCGCGACGAGATAGTCAAGACCGAACTGGAACTAAAGGCCGGCGCCGCCGAGTGCCTAGACGAGCTGCTGGCTGCGGGCTATCACGTGGGCCTTGCGACCTCGTCGCGCCACGTTACAGCGGAGCGCAACCTTAAGATGGTCGGTCTTTTTGACAAGTTTGAGACGGTGACCTGCGGCGAGGACGTCGTGCACGGCAAGCCCGACCCCGAGATGTATCTGCTTGCCTGCGAGCGCGCGGGCTTTGCCCCCGAGGAGTGTGCCGTGGTCGAGGATTCGCGCAACGGCTGCGTCTCGGGCATTACGGCCGGCTGCCATGTCTTTGCCGTCCCCGACATCGTGCCGCTGCCGCAGGACGTGGTGGATGGCTGCGAGGCCGTGCTCGATACGCTGTTCGATCTGACGGCGGCGGTCAAGGCCGTGCGCTAGACAATTGCGGAGCTGAAACGAACAATCGGTTGACTTTGCGCTTAAGCAAAAGAGGCCCGGCAATGGTCGGGCCTCTTTTGCTTAAGCGGCGTTTTGGCATACTGGCCGACGTGCTAGAGATATGCGCCTAGGTTGATGGCCGTGGCGTCGGTCTGGGTGCTCGCCTGGGTGCTGGCGCGCTCCAAGAGGAACGGCCGCACGAGTTCCTGACGGTTGATGTCCTCGGTTGCCGTGCCCGCGGTGACGGTGCGCGCAGCGGAGCCGATGCGGACGCGTTTGGCCTTGGCGATGGGCTTGTTCTCGATCTGCTCCATGAGGAGCTGTACGCCCTTGCGGCCAATTTCGTAACCCGGCGGTGCCACCGTGGTGAGGGGGACCGACCCGCTCCATGCAAGTGGGTTGCCGTCGCAGCCGGCCACGCGGACCTGCTCGGGGACGGAGATGCCTTTGTCGATCAACGCTGAGATAACGCCCGAGGCCAATACATCGGAAAGGCCGATGACAAAATCGGGGCGCTCGTCGGAAGAGCGCTCGGCAATCTGCGCGCCGATGCTGTAGCCGTCGACTGCGGTATTCCACTCTCCGGCGTCAATGACCTCAATTTTGATATCGGGATGCAGGGCGAGGGCCTTGTGAATGCCAAGCACGCGCAGGGTGAGCTGCATGAATGCCGCTCTTCCCACAACGGTGATATGGTGTGCGCCGCGGGCAATGGCGAGCTCGGCGATAATGCGCCCCTGTGCCTCGTTATCGGCGGCAACGTAGTAACCGGGCTCGGAGCAGTGGATGTCCAGATAGACGATCGGCACGGGCATTTTGGTCATTGCGGGGTGCCAGTCGGGGGACGCCATGGGCTGAACCATGACACCGGACATCTGCGTGCCCATAAAATAACGCAGGTAATGGTCCTCGAGAATATCGTCGTTATCGGCGTTGGCGATGAGCAGGTCGTAACCGTGCTTGCGGGCCTCGTTGTGGGCGCCGCTGGCAATTTGGAGCGAGAAGCCATGGTCGAGACGGGGGAGCACCAGGCCAAAGGACTTGGTGGCGCCGCCCGCGAGCTGACGAGCGCTTTGGTTGGGCAGGTAGCCAAGGCGATTGATGGTCTCGTTGATGAGCTTGAGGGTTTCGGGGCGCAGCTTTTCGGGGTGGTTGAGCGCGTTGGATACCGTGCCCAGCGAAACCCCTGCCTCGCGCGCGACATCGCTGATTTTAACCTTTGCCATAGCGGCCCCTTTGATGCGTTTCAAGTACGAGTCAGATTGTAGCATCGCCCGTTTTCAGGGTGTCAAAACCTACCAATTAGGGACAGGTTTATTTTGGCAGGTTTTATCTGAGCAAACACCGGAGCCCAGACCAAACCGCCGCAAAGGTGACGCAGCGCGCTGCCTCCTTTGCGGCGGTCGCGTTGCCTGGCCCTTCAATTGTCTCGATCTGTAACATCTGGACGACAAAACAAGACCTACCTGTTACAGATTGAGCCAGATCGCCGGGGCCGGGCGGAAAATCTCGATCTGTAACAGCAAACCATCTTTCGGCGCCCCAAATGTTACAGATTGAGACGTTTCGGCGGAGCTTGTTGCCAGACACCCGAACCGCCACGAAGGTGCCTGTCCCCTTTGTGGTGGTTTTGCCGCAGCTGGGCTGCCCGCTAAACAGTGGAGTGTCTACAATAGAAGCCGTTTTGATCGTAGATTGAAAGGCTTTGATATGGCTCGCTCTGTTTCTCGTCGTGATTTCTTGGGCTTGATCGCCGGTACTGCAATGGTCGCGGCGAGCGGTTGCGCTGGCAGTGGCGCTGATAAGGGCTCCGCCGCTGGTTCTGCCGCGGTTGCGGGCAATGATATCAAGGGCGCCAAGCTCACCTTTGTGGGCGACGATGCCTTTGCGCCCTATCGCTATCTGGAGACGCAGCCGGACGGCAATCAGAAAGTTGTCGGCCTGGACATCGCTATCGCTGACGAGATGGCCTCGCGCTTGGGCTTTTCTTACGACTTTGAGCCGCAGGACTTTGCCGCCACGCTTGCATCGGTGCAGAGCGATGACAGGGCCTTTACCATGGCGATGAGCTCCAACGAAGAGCGCGAGCAGACCTACGACTTCACGCGTGGCTACTATCAGCCGCTCGTAGGCGTTCTCACGCTCGGCGGCGATCCCGTCAAGCGCGTTGAGGACCTCGCTGGCAAGTCTATCGCCTGCACCACCGGCACCGTGCAGAACAAGTTCATCGCCAAGGTCATGCCCGATGCCGATATTCACACGTACGACGGTGGAGATCAGTGCCTGCAAGAGGTGCTTGCCGGGCGTATCGACGCCTATCTGTGCGACGGCGCCGAGGGCCAGTCCATGCGCGATGCGAACGAGGGCCTGGTGCTGGGCCTGCTCGATCGCTCCGAGACGAGCGACCACGTGGGCGTGTACCGCCTGATGGCCAAGAAGGGCGCCGGCTTTGTCGCGGCGCTTGACGAGTGCATCGGCGAGATGCTTGAGGACGGCACCATCGATGACTGCATCAAGCAGTATGTGGGCGCCGACTTTATGTGGAACGGCGACTATTTCGCTTCCGGTACGTCGACGGTTGCCAGAAAATAGCGAGCCGGTGAGGCGCGCGCCAAGGGCATGCTGATGAAGTTCGAACTGCTAGAACCATATATACCGATGTTTATGAGCGGCCTGGTCGTGACCTGTCAGGTGACGGCCGCCGCGCTGGCCATAGCACTCGTCCCCCGATCAA
>URVK01000133.1 GCA_900551305.1 uncultured Collinsella sp. | reverse complement strand
GTGACCGTAGTAGTCGTTGACCTGGTTGACGATGGCGTTATGCGCGAGGCGCAGCGCGTGCGTCGCCGCAACATTACTATCGCCGCCATCCTGGCCCTCGTCTTTGTGCTGGCAGCTGGCATCTGGGCCTACACGGGTGTCACCGGCTCGTACTACCTGGGTACCTACCAGGGCAATGTCGCCGTCTGGCGCGGCCTGCCCGGCAAGCCGCTCGGACTCAAGCTCCACTGGCTCGAAAGCGAAACCAGCATCAAGCTGTCCGACCTGCCCGAAGACACGCAAAACCGCCTCAAGGCGGGCATTCCGCAAACAAGTGTCGATGATGCGCAGGACACGATATCCAAGTACCGCCACCAGATCGACGAGGAGCAGACCCGCCAAGTGATTGACGCGCAAACGATTCGCGACAACACCAATCAGGGATCGACCTCCAAATCAGATTCCGAGAAACCCGCCGAACAGTCCGCCGAGGCCGAAGCCTCCGATAAGAATTAGAAAGGGAGTGCCGCTTATGAGTCGCCGCAACACCGAGCTGCTCTTGCTCATCGCCTCGGCGTTCCCCGTCATCCTGCTGTATGCGATGTACGTCCTCACCGCGGGCGCTGCCATCTCCTTTGAGACGCTCGCCGTACCGATCGGCCTCTTTGCCGCCTTTGCCGCGGCCCACATTGCCGTGCGCATCTTGGCGCCCGGTGCCGACCCCGCCATCCTGCCCATTGTCTTTGTGCTTTCGGGCATCGGCATCACGTTCGTGACGCGTCTCGCCCCCGCTCTCGCCATCTCACAGCTCATCATCCTGTTTGTCTCGGTGGCGCTCATGGTGGGAACGCTTGCACTAGTCAAAAACCTCGACGTGGTCATGCGCTACAAGTACACCTTTGGCATCATCGGCATCATTCTGCTGATGCTGCCTATCTTTATCGGCACCACGATCTCGGGCTCCAAGCTGTGGATTCGCATCGCGGGCTTTACCATCCAGCCCGGCGAGTTCGCCAAGGTCTTTATCGTGCTGTTCCTGGCCGGGTACCTGGCCGAGAACCGCGAGCTGCTCTCCATCTCCAACCGCAAGATCTTGGGCTTTAAGATCCCTCGCCTGCGACTGCTACTGCCGTTGTTTGCCGTGTGGGGTGTGTGCCTGCTCGTCGTCGTCTTCGAACGCGACCTGGGTTCGGCCGTGCTGTTCTACACCATCTTCTTGCTGATGCTCTACGTTGCCACGGGGCGCTTTTCGTATGTCGTTATCGGCCTTGCGCTCTTAGCCGTTGGAGCCGTGGGCGCCTACAAGTTCCTGTCGCACGTTCAGGTGCGTTTCCAGGTTTGGGTCGATCCGTTTAAGGACGCCCAGGGTCAGGGCTACCAGATCGTCCAGTCGCTCTTCTCGCTTGCCGATGGCGGCCTGGTCGGTGTTGGCATCGGCAACGGCATGGCCAACAACATCCCTGTCGTCGAGTCCGACTTTATCTTCTCGGCCATCGGCGAGGAGATGGGTCTTTTGGGCGGCGGCGCCGTACTCATCCTGTTTATGCTCTTTGCCGTTCGCGGCCTGACCACAGCTGCCCGCGCAAAGTCCGACCTTGCCGCCTTTAGCGCCACCGGTCTTACGGCAGCCATCAGCTTCCAGGCCTTCTTGATCGTGGGCGGCGTAACCCGCCTGATCCCGCTGACCGGCGTCACCCTGCCCTTTATGAGCCAGGGCGGCTCCTCGCTGCTGGCAAGCTTTATCATCGTCGCGCTCCTGCTACGTGCCGGTGACGAGGCGACCGGACGCGAGGCGGAGCTTACCGGCACCGGCCCCATGGCCGCCATCACCGATGATCAGGTCGCATCTGCCGCCGCCCCGATCAAGAAGGTTCCCCCCCCCGTCTTCCTCGGGCAGTGGCAGCCATTCCGTCGGCTCACGCATGCGTCGTCGCCTGCTCGACACACCTGAATCCGGTGTGCTCGGCCGCGTGGCGCTCGCCAACCGTCTAACCCGTGCGGTGCTCGCCTTTACGGCGCTGTTCGCCATCCTTATCGGCAACCTCACCTATGTCCAGGTCATCAAGGCCAAGGACTATCAGGACATGCCGACCAACAACCACACCATCGCCCGCTCCAAGTACATCCAGCGCGGTTCCATCATCACGTCCGACGGCGTGACGCTGGCCGAGTCGCTGCAGCAGGAGGACGGCACCTACGTACGCTCCTACCCCAACGGTAACCTAGCAGCGCACGTGGTTGGCTACGTGAGCCAGCAGTATGGCACCACCGCCATCGAGAGCGTCATGAACGACACGCTCACCGGCTCTAAGGATTACTCCAGCTGGAACAACGCCATCGCGTCGCTCGCGGGCCAGACCCAGCCGGGCAACACCGCCAAGCTCACCATCGACTCGCGTATCCAGACGGCTGCTGAGCAGGCGCTCAAGGGCTTTAAGGGCGCTGTAGTGGTCATCGACCCGCGTACCGGCGCGGTGCTCGCATGTGCCAGCTCGCCCACCTACGACAACACCAACATCGATGCCCTGCTGCAGACGGGCGGCGGCGAGGACGGCTCCATGTACAATCGCGCCATGGACGCGCTGTACACGCCGGGCTCAACGTTTAAGGTCGTTACGCTTTCCGCGGCACTCGAGACCGGCACCGCCAGCCTGACCAGCACCTACCAGGCGCCCGGCTCCATGGACATCGGCAACGCACCGGTCACCAACTCTGCCAACGAGAGCTACGGCACCATCAGCCTGCAGCAGGCCTTTGCCGTGTCCTCCAACGTCGTCTTTGGCCAGGTGGCAAACGAAGTTGGCGCAAACACGCTCGTACAGTTTGCCAACGCCTTTGGCTACGGCCAAAAGCTCGGCCAGGACCTGACCTCCGCGGCCTCCATCATGGCCGACCCGTCGCTCATGACCGAGTGGGAGACCGCCTGGGCCGGCGCCGGCCAGCCTGTCGGCATGGACCACACGCCCGGCCCGCAGACCACCGTCATGCAAAACGCCGTGATTGCCGCCGCCATCGCCAACAGTGGCGTGGTCATGGACCCGTACTTTGTAGCCCAGGTACTTGCCCCGGACGGAACCGTGGTCAAGACCACGCAGTCCCGCTCGCTGGGGCAGGCCGTCAGCTCCGCCACGGCCGACCAGGTCAAGCAGGCCATGCTTGCCGTCGTCCAGTCCGGCACCGGCACCGATGCCCAGATCCCCGGCGTCAAGGTCGCCGGCAAGACCGGCTCGGCCGAGACCGGCGGCACCAACGTCAACTCTATGTTCGTTGGCTTTGCACCTTACGATTCACCCACGGTCGCCATCTCGGTGGCCTTGGAGGATTTCGACAAGCATGACGTCGAGGCCGCCAAGATCGCCGGTATCGTCCTGACCGCGGCGCTTGCCGCACAGGGAGCGTGATGCCCATGATCGAATCGGACACCCGAGGCGCGCCGCGGCCGAAGAGTTAGCGGCAACGCGCCACACGGCCCCAGCGGCCACATCGTAGGTACTACACACATCGTTGAGCGAATAGTTATGTTAGGAGCAGGAATGGAACAGAGGGTCCTCGGGGGAAGATACCTCCTCAAGGATAAGGTGGGAACGGGCGGCATGGCGACCGTCTACCGTGCACAGGACCAGGTCCTCGACCGCACGGTCGCCGTCAAGATCATGCTGCCGCAGTATGCCGGCGACGCAACCTTCGCCGCACGCTTTAAGCAAGAGGCCCAGGCAGCAGCCGGCCTCTCCTCCCCCTATATCGTGGGCGTCTACGATTGGGGCAAGGACGGCGACACCTATTACATCGTCATGGAATACCTGCGCGGTACCGACCTTAAGAGCGGCATCAAGAGCCACGGCGCCCTCGATCCCAAGAAGGTGGCGCAGATCGGCTCGCAGATCAGCTCCGCGCTTTCGGTCGCCCACAAGCACGAGATCATCCACCGCGACATTAAGCCGCAAAACATCATGGTGCTGCCCGACGGTAACATCAAGGTCATGGACTTTGGCATCGCGCGTGCCAAGAACAGCCACCTCACGCAAGACAACAACGTGCTGGGAACCGCCCACTACGTCAGCCCCGAGCAGACCCGCGGTCAGGACCTCGGCCCCACCTCGGATATCTACTCGCTGGGCGTCGTGATGTACGAGTGCGCCACCGGCCGCGTTCCCTTTGACGGTGACGACGCCATCTCGGTCGCACTGTCGCGGTGCGCCCCTCAAGCAGGTCAACGAGCTGCCTATTCCGCCGAGCCAGATCAACTCCGGTGTCGACGCCGACCTTGAGCGCATCATCCTCAAGTGCATGGAGAAGGACCCCACAAACCGCTTCCAGACCGCCGACGAGCTGCGTCAGGTGCTCAACAGCTACCTGTCGGGCCGTGCCGTCAACGTCTCGGAGCCCACGCGCATCATCGGTGCCCCCGGTGAGCTGGGCGCCACCAAGACTCGCGAGCTTTCCGATCAGACGCGCGCCATGGTGCGTCCCGTCTCGGGCGTGAGCGGCCAGAATACCACCCGTAGCTCGGTTTCGGGCTCCACCGGCTCCTACGAGGTCGAAAAGCCCAAATCCAACAAGAACAAGATCATCGCCGCCGTGGTGGCAGCCGTTGCCGTCATCTGCATCGTGGTGGCCTTTGCCACAGGACTCTTTGGGGGCGAGCAGGTTACGGTGCCCGATGTGCTTAACAAGGACCAGCAGACCGCTATCGAGCAGATCAAGGAGGCAGGCCTCGAGGTCGGAACCGTCGACCAAAGCTACAACGACGATGTCGATGAGGGCAAGGTTGCCGAGCAGACCCCTAACGGCAACACCAAGAAGCCCAAGGGTACCAAGGTGAACCTGGTGATCTCCAAGGGCCCCAAGCCCTCCGAGAAGGTTGAGGTTCCGCAGCTCGTCGGCCTGACCAAGGACCAGGCCGAGGCCGCACTGGCAAGCGTGGGACTCAAGGGCAACGCAACCGAGGAGGCCAACGAGGCCGAAGAAGGCCAGGTCTTTGAGCAGGGCACTAATGCCGGCAAGGAAGTCGAAAAGGGCACGACCGTCTCGTACAAGGTCTCCAGCGGACCCGACACCACCTCCGTCCCCGATCTGACCGACATGACTGAGGCCCAGGCACGCAACGCCCTCGATATGGCCGGCTTTGGCGTCGACGTGAGCTACCAGGAGAACGACTCGGTTACCGAGGGCACCGTCATTAGCTGGAACCCCAGCGGCAAGCAGAAGCCCGGCGCCACGATTACCGTCGTCATTGCCAAGAAGTCCGGCAAGGCCAGTGTTCCGGGCAACCTGTACGGCAAGAGCATCTCCGCCGCCGTCACCGCGCTCAACAACGCCGGTTTCTATAACATTGGCTTCTGTGACCAGAACGGCAATCC
>URVK01000132.1 GCA_900551305.1 uncultured Collinsella sp. | reverse complement strand
GTGCCCGGCGCCGCCCTCAGGCTCGAGGCGGGCGACTCCGTCCCGGCCGACTGCCGCGTCCTCGAGAGCGCCACGATGAAGATCGAAGAGGCCGCACTGACCGGCGAGTCCGTGCCGGTCGAGAAGCACGCCAACGTGATTGAGCTTGCCGCGGGCACCGACGACGTGCCGCTCGGCGACCGCAAGAACATGTGCTACATGGGCTCCACCGTGGTGTACGGCCGCGGTCGCGCCGTCGTGGTCGGTACCGGCATGAACACCGAGATGGGCAAGATCGCTGGCGCCCTGGCCGAGGCCAAGGAAGAGCTCACGCCGCTGCAGGTGAAGCTCGCCGAGCTCAGCCGTATTCTTACCATTATGGTTATCGTCATCTGCGTCGTGATCTTTGGCGTCGACATCATCCGTCACGGCGTGGGTAACGTCCTTACCGACCCGACTGCCCTGCTCGACACCTTTATGGTCGCCGTCTCGCTCGCCGTCGCCGCCATCCCCGAGGGCCTGGTCGCCGTCGTGACCATCGTCCTTTCGCTCGGCGTGACCAAGATGGCCAAGCGCCAGGCGATTATCCGCAAGCTTTCTGCTGTCGAGACGCTCGGCTGCACGCAGACCATCTGCTCGGACAAGACCGGCACGCTCACCCAGAACAAGATGACCGTCGTCAAGCACGAACTTGCTGCGCCCAAGGAGAAGTTCTTGGCCGGCATGGCGCTGTGCTCCGATGCCCAGTGGGACGAGGAACTGGGCGAGGCCGTGGGCGAGCCGACCGAGTGCGCGCTCGTCAACGATGCCGGCAAGGCTGGTCTTACTGGCCTGACTGCCGAACACCCGCGCGTGGGCGAGGCCCCGTTCGACTCGGGCCGTAAGATGATGTCCGTGGTCGTCGAGACCCTGGACGGCGAGTACGAGCAGTACACCAAGGGCGCGCCCGACGTGGTGATCGGCCTGTGCACCCATATCTACGAGGGCGATAAGGTCGTCCCCCTGACCGAGGAGCGTCGCGCCGAGCTCGTGGCAGCCCACAAGGCCATGGCCGACGAGGCCCTGCGCGTGCTGGCACTGGCGAGCCGTACCTACACCGAGGTTCCCGCCGACTGCAGCCCCGCTGCGCTCGAGCATGACATGGTCTTCTGCGGCCTGTCCGGCATGATTGACCCGGTCCGCCCCGAGGTGGCCGACGCTATCCGCGAGGCGCACGACGCCGGCATCCGCACTGTCATGATTACGGGCGACCACATCGACACCGCCGTGGCCATCGCCAAGCAGCTGGGCATCGTCGCCGATCGCAGCCAGGCCATCACCGGTGCCGACCTCGACCGCATGAGCGACGAGGAGCTCGACGCGCACATCGAGGACTACGGCGTGTACGCTCGCGTTCAGCCCGAGCACAAGACCCGCATCGTCGAGGCCTGGAAGTCGCGCGACCAGATCGTGGCCATGACGGGCGACGGCGTCAACGACGCCCCGTCCATCAAGCGCGCCGACATCGGCGTTGGCATGGGCATCACCGGTACCGATGTCACCAAGAACGTCGCCGACATGGTGCTTGCCGACGACAACTTCGCCACCATCATCGGTGCCTGCGAAGAGGGCCGTCGCATCTACGACAACATCCGCAAGGTCATCCAGTTCCTGCTTTCGGCCAACCTTGCCGAGGTCTTCTCGGTGTTTATCGCCACGCTCATCGGCTTTACCATCTTCCAGCCGGTGCAGCTGCTGTGGGTGAACCTGGTCACCGACTGCTTCCCCGCGCTCGCGCTGGGCATGGAGGATGCCGAGGGCGACATCATGAAGCGCAAGCCGCGCAACGCCAAGGACGGCGTCTTTGCCGGCAATATGGGTCTGGACTGCGTTGTCCAGGGCCTGATCATCACCGTGCTGGTGCTGGCGAGCTTCTTTGTGGGCGTGTACTTTGACATGGGCTACATCCACATCGCCGATATGATCGCCGGCAATGCCGACGAGGAAGGCGTGATGATGGCGTTCATCACGCTCAACATGGTCGAGATCTTCCACTGCTTCAATATGCGCAGCCGTCGTGCGTCGCTGTTTAGCATGAAGAAGCAGAACAAGTGGCTTTGGGCTTCGGCTGCGCTGGCGCTGGTGCTGACGGTTATCGTGACCGTGCAGCCGACGCTTGCCGAGATGTTCTTTGGCCCCGTGACGCTTGAGCTCAAGGGCGTTCTTGCCGCGCTGGGTCTGGCCTTCCTGATCATCCCGCTGATGGAGATCTACAAGGCGATCATGCGCGCGGTCGAGAAAGAGTAGCGTACTCGTCCGGGCCCGCCCCACGCCCTTTCTCCCTCACTGGTCCTCGCGCTTCGCGCTGCGGGATCGTTCGGGAGAAAGGGCTTCCGGGGCGGGCCCTGCGGTATCCTTGTTGGCTTTTCTCCCGTGCGGATGAAAAGGGCTGAGGGAAAGTTTGTGAGCTGGTCGGGCTTTGCCCGGCCAGCTCTTTTTGATTTAAAATACCTGCTCAGTTGTGATTTTGGGTGCTGGGAGGCATTTATGGGCAAGGCTAAGGCTAAGGCGAAGAAAAAGACGACGGGGGCGCGGGCTAAGCGCGACCGTCGTCGGAAGCTCGCGACCGAAGCCCCTGCATCTGCTGAGGAGCTGCTGGCAAGCGTACCGGGGCTTGACGCGTTACAGGATGTTCCGGCGTTCGATGACCTGCCGGTCGATGCGGCTCAGCAGGCTGCATTTGACGACTTTTGCGCACAGGCCGAGGAGCCCGAGCAGATGCAGCTCGGTGCCGTGGTGCGCCTGGACCGCGGGTTTCCGCTGGTGGCAACTGCCGACGACACGTTTCGTGCCGAGCATGCCGTAGGGTTTGCCAAGTCGCGTGGCGAGGACGAGGTCTTGCTGCCCGCCGTGGGCGACCGCGTGGCGGTTCGCCGTGCTCCCGGGCACGACATGGGCGTGATCGAGTGCGTACTGCCGCGCCGTACGAGCTTTGAACGTTGGCGTGGCCGTGCCCGCGGTGAGCGCCAGGTGCTCTGCTCCAACGTTGACAGCGTGCTGATCGTGCAGGCGCTCGGCGCCGGCGAGGTGCTGCTCGATCGTGTGGCGCGCTCACTGGTGTTGGCGCTCGATTGCGATGCCGAGCCGGTGGTGGTGCTCACCAAGGCCGACCGCTGCGAGGCCGATGAGCTCGAGCGCGATCTGGACCGCGTGCGCCGTCTGGTGGGTCCGGGCGTGCGCGTGATCGTGACGTCTTCTGCTGAGGGCCTCGGCCTGGACGAGGTGCGCGCCTGCGTGCCGGCTGGGAGCTGTGCCATGATCTTGGGCGAGTCGGGCGCCGGCAAGTCGACGCTGCTCAACGCGCTACTGGGCCACGATGCGCTGGCCACTGGCGGCGGGGGCGGGCGGGGGGACCAAGACGCAGGCACTGCCGGGCGACGCCGGCGTGATCGCCGATGCCCCGGGCCTGCGCAGCCTACCGCTCGTGGGTCACGAGCGGGGTCTGGCGCGCGCCTTCCCCGAGATTGTCGAGGCATCGCGCGCGTGCCGATTTGGCGATTGCACGCATACCCATGAGCCGGGTTGCGCCGTTCGCGAGGCCGAGGACGCCGGGCAGATCGACAGCCTGCGTCTGGAAACGTTCCAAAACCTGGCGTCATCCATGCGCGTGAGCGCCCAAATGCTCGATCCCGATGTCCATCTGTAATTGATTTTTCCTATGACAGCCGTCTCCCAACTGTTCGGGAGACGGCTTTTTTGCTGCGGAAAAGCCTTGAAGCATGCAGTTTGCTGACGTGCTGACCAAAACCTTGCCATGAGCTTGACGGGCTGGTCAGCTTTTGGTCGGCGATTGGTTTGACATCGAAAACCAAGATCGCGATTGCGCCGCTTTGCACTCTGACCGCCCAGACAATGGTGGTACGGGCATTCGCCCGGCACTGCCATGAGAGGAGCGGCCGTGAACAAGAGCAAGCGCATCGCCATCAGTCTGGTCGCGGGCGTGCTCGCTGCTCTGCTCTGCATGGTTTACGGCTCGTCGATCCGCTCGCAAGCCGAACAGGTCCAGGCTGAGACCTTGGCCAAGTACGGTGGCGATCGCGTCGAGGTATGCGTCGCGGCGCGCGATATCGATGTGGGCGAGACCCTCGATGAGACCAATGTCATAACCCAGGAATGGCTGACGAGCCTGCTGCCGCGTGACGCGGCGACCGAGCTGCGCCAGGTGCGCGGCGACGTGACGACTTCGCGTATTCCCAAAAACGCCGTGATCTGCAATGTCTACACCAAGGCCGAGAGCCACAAGCTCGAGGTGCCTAAGGGCAAGGTCGCCGTTTCGGTGGCGGTCGATGCCGAGCACTCGGTCGGCGGTGCCACGGGCGTGGGCAGCTATGTGGACGTGTACGTGCAAAAAGATGGCGTAACCGATCGACTGTGCGGCGCGCACGTGATCGATACCAGTGAGAATTCCGGTGCCACGCGCGAGGGCAAGATCGAATGGGTGACGCTGGCGGCTGACCCCGAAGACGTCAAGGAACTGCTGGGAGCCTCGGGCAAGGGAACGGTCAGCTTGACGATTCCCGCCACGGCGCGCGGCAAAAAGAGCGGAGGCGACGAGTGATGAAGGCGATCTGGCTTGCGTGCTGCGCGTGCGGCGATTACGGGCTGTTGCAGCAGGAAGTCGAGGGCCGTGATGCGGGTGCACAGGTGCTTCGCGTGGGTGACCTGGACGGGCTGGTTTCCATGGCGCGGGCGTTTCCGTCGCGCCGCGGGGCTGCCATCATCGCGGCGTCTCTGTTTGATATCGAAGATGTGCGCAAGACTGTTGCGCGCCTGACGGCCGAAGGCCGCGTGAGTCGCGTGGTCGTGTTGATAGAAGCGCTCGATCCGTCGGATATCGAGGGACTGTTTCGCGCGGGGGCGACCGAGGTCATCGCTGCGCACAGTATATGCGGCAACGGGCGCGCGGGCGAGGGAGCGGTTGATTCCGATCGGCGCATGACGATTGAGCCCGATGCTTTTGTTGATAGGGAACCCGGGGCGCCTCGCGCTACAAGAGGCCCGCGTGTTGATGATTATGGAAAAGCGGAAGCCGAGCATGGTCGGCGCCCCCGGAACCCCCTTGTATACGATGACGCTGGAGGGCCGGCACAGCATGCTGGCGACTCCCCGGCTGTAGATATGGGATACGTGCACGGCGTGAATCTGGCGGATGAACTCGACGAAGTTGAGGGCTTTGCCGGGTGCGGCGAGTTGTCGCTGATGCAGCATGAGCAGATTGCACAGAACGAGCCTGCCTTGCAGACCGAACAAGCTGCCATGCCGGCTTGGACGCAGCGTGTGGTTGCGGCGGGGGAGACGGGGACGCTGTCGCCGACGCCCGCCCCGCCGCCT